>JBJSWM010000910.1:0-2119 GCA_046085865.1 Pirellulaceae bacterium | reverse complement strand
GCGATCACTCCAACCGATTTGCCGGAGACCGCCGCCAATGTGTAGAGTCCGGACGGGACTCCAGTGAAATGATAATTCCCTTGCTCGTCGCTAAGCGTTTCGGCAAAAAGCTGGCCTTCGCGAATCAAGGTGACTCGATGTCCAGCCACGCCGCGGCTACCGGATTCCAAGGAAGAAAGTTCGATGATCCGACCCGAGAATCGGCTAGCTTCCGTGCGAATCCACTGCTTGAGGTAAAGACCGTTGAGATACGACTGAGAGTCGGCAGTTGCTTCGACAACACCTGGGATCGTCACGGAGACGTCGGTCTCCTGAGCGAACGTCTGAGGTGACCATGCGGCACCGGCCATCGCCAGCATCCATGTCATGACACGCTTGTTCATCGGAACCCACCCCTTTGCAATGTGGAGCGTTCTGGATCCATCCAGCCCCGCTTCCTTCGTCTATCCTTCGAGTGCGTCCAATGGTCGAAGGAAAAATCAATTTTTCGTAGTTTGAAAAGAAGCAGAGGAGCGATTCGCATGAACATTGCCAACGACATCGCGGCGAAAAGCCTGCAACTTCTTTCTCCCATGAACATTCGACATGTTTCCTCTGCGGGCCTTGATTTGCCCAACGGATCAACTGAATTTCCGGTTCCCTAGCGCGTAGTTTGCGGGTCGATCCGGTTGTGACGACCAGCAGTGACCCATAGGGCATGTCGGGGAAGCGAAGGCCCAGTCCTTATCCAGCGATCGTTACCTATCGTGGCGTCCCGGGCGTGGGAAGATCTTCGCCTCAAAAGGAGGCAAGCAGGAAGATCGCCAGAGGTGGGGTGCAAGCGGCACCCGCAGATACAAAAACGGGGGAGCCAAGAGGGCTCCCCCGACGGTAGAGATTTTTGTGGCAGCGGTTAGAAACTGTCCGGGGTTTCATTATTGTCCGAAGAGACGGCGGCGGCCACTCCGCCAGCGACTGCGATGCCTGCCAATCCACCCAGACCACCACCGGCAAGCCCTGCGCCGCCGCCAGCACCCATTCCGCCACCCAGTCCTGACCCCAGTGCCCCCCCAGCACCCACGCCAGCACCTCCTGCGTATCCGCCGCCAAATCCGCCCATCGGCACCGCTCCAGAGAGACTGTCTGCAGGTGCCAACAACGATTGATCTTCAATCAACCGTTCCAGTGCGAGGTAGTCTCCCTGGTTGGCCAGTTCGCAATTGAAAACGGGGCAGGCATCGGCCGCCAGCGCGGAGATGAATCGTCGCCCTTCAGCAATCATCGCAACCCCTGCCTTGAGGTCACCCACCAAAAAGGCACTGCAAAAGAGCCCATGCTTGCCGGTCGCAGTGATCCCGTAAACACCAGGCTGCATCCCTTCCAGGGTGAATGCGCCTTTCGGGGATGCAACCGTCCGATAGACCTCTCGGCCCCCTCGCGTCACAACGATTTGCGTATCGGAATAATCTCGACTCCCCGGATTGGTGATCGATCGCACATTCCCCTCAACCCGCCCCTTCTCGTCTCGAACCACGTAAAAAGAGGGGCCGAAGGTACGCGTCGCTGCGATCGGATCGGCAGCGACTGGACCTGCCACCAGCTCTTCGCTTGCACGACCTTGACTGACCAGCAGTCGGCGAACCGAACCAGGTACCTCAGTGGCAATCGGCAACTCCACTTCGTTGCTCAAATGCTTGGCCGAATCGTTATCCAGAACATGAATCGCAATGGTGGCGATGGTTCCGTTGCCCAAGGTTGCCAGCGTGTAGATTCCTGAAGGAACTCCTGCAAAAGCAAACCTTCCGTCCTCATCGCTGACTCCCTCGGCGAACAACTGCCCATCTTGGATCAAGTGAACGCGATAATCCCGCAGCCCTCGCAAATCGCCGGAATCGGACAGCTCCACCACCTTCACCACAAACCGACTTGCTTCGGTTCGAACCCACTGCTTCAAGTAGAGACCATTCAGCCAGCCTTGAGCCTCACCGACGACCGCTCCCGGCGCAATCGATTCCACTTCCCCCCCCAAAGCGTTGCCAGGGGCCGCTGGAGCCTCAATCGCGGCAGCAGGTTCCTGCGGTGCGATCGGATCCTGAGCGGTAGCCCAAGAATAAGAGGCTAGCGAGCAGATGGAAAGCAA
>JBJSWM010000909.1:0-1796 GCA_046085865.1 Pirellulaceae bacterium | reverse complement strand
CACCGAGCGGGCCCGAGATTGAATTTTTTATCGTCCGAGTGGAACAAGGTTTATTAACACCGAGACTGGATCAGCTGACCCAAGGCGACCGAATTGATGTTTCCAAGCGAGCGGCCGGTGGTTTCACCCTGGAAAAAGTTGCTGACGCAAAGACCCTCTGGCTTGTCGGAACAGGAACCGGGATCGCACCCTATCGCGCCATGTTGCTGGAAGCGGACATCTGGCGTCGGTTCGAAAAGATTGTGCTAGTTCACGGAGTTCGGTTTCAGCGAGATCTTGCCTATGTTCCAGAGTGGCTTCAAATGCAGCAAGATCGCCGTGGGCATTTTCGATTTCTTCCTGTGATCTCGCGCGAATCCTGTTGCGATTCGCTCTCGGGCAGAATCACTCAGCGGCTTGCTGATGGACAGTTGGAAGACGCTGTCGATTCGTCGATCCATCCCGACTCCGCTTCGGTGATGCTGTGCGGCAACCCAGATATGCTCGAGGAGATGGAAGTGGCGCTCATGCAACGTGGCTTTCCCAAGCCGAAGCATGGCAAGCCAAGTGGACTGGTTCTGGAGCGCTATTGGTAGGGGTTCACTTCTCCGGTACGCGCCGGCTTCCCGCTAGGAACCTTCGTGCCGCGGTGGCTACGAGGAAGTCTTTTCTACGAAGAGGCGAAAGGCTCGCTTGCGGTAGCCACCATCGCCAGATGGTGGAGAAGCAGGCTGGACGGCTTACGCAGCACTCCACCGTGTGGCCGCGGTGGCTACGGGGGAGCGTTGGTTACCGGTGAGCGTTGGTTACGCAGAATTTATTTACTACGAATAGCCCAATCGCTCGCATGCGGTAGCCACCATCGCCAGATGGTGGACTTTGCTGAATGGACGATTTGCGTGCCACTCCACCGCGTGGCCGCGGTGGCTACGGGGGAGCGTTGGTTACCGGTAAGTGTTGCCTACCAAGAGTTGTCGGCAGCGACGTATCGGATATTCGCTGCGAAGTCCCAATGGCTCTTCCTTCTCAGGCATCGCCGACTTGCCTTTCCGGTTCTATCCAGGGAACTAGAAACGGGTAAAATTTCCTGTAGTGTCGATAGCAAGCAGCGAGCGAACTCAACCGGGGTAGCACGAACAATCCGATGAATCGTCAATATATTTATACGATCGAGCGGCTGACAAAACGGCGAGGACAGAAAGAGGTTCTGAAGGACATCTGGCTGGCGTTTTATCCTGGAGCCAAAATCGGGGTTCTTGGCTCTAACGGTGCGGGGAAGTCGACTTTGCTGCGCATCATGGCGGGCGAAGATAAAGACTTCGATGGCACCGCTCGCCTCGCCCAGGGACACACTGTCGGATTTCTTCCGCAGGAGCCCCAGTTGAATCTGGAGAAGGATGTCCAAGGGAACGTCGAAGAGGCAGTCTCGCAACGCCGTCAAGTGGTCGATCGCTACACGGAGATTTCCGAGTTGTTGGGATCGGTTACGGACGACAAGCAGATGGAAAAGCTGTGCGATGAGATGGCCAGATTACAGGACATCATCGACAGCAACAATCTTTGGGAACTGGATCGCCAAGTGGAAGTGGCGATGTCGATCATGAACTTGCCCCCGGGCGACGCCGCAGTCGATCGACTTAGCGGCGGCGAGCGTCGACGCGTGGCGCTATGCAAACTTCTGATTCAACAACCTGATTTGCTGCTGCTGGACGAACCGACCAACCACCTCGATGCGGAAGCTGTGGCGTGGCTGGAACAGCATTTGGCTCAATACCCCGGCACCGTCGTCGCCGTCACGCACGATCGTTACTTCCTCG
>JBJSWM010000908.1:0-2990 GCA_046085865.1 Pirellulaceae bacterium | reverse complement strand
CCTCCTCAACCTCACGTGGATCGGGAATGGGAGGCTGACCCTCTGGACGCCTGCACAGCATCCATTCGAGATTGGTGCCCCAGGCGGTGCGGCTAGACCAAAGGTGCTTGATCACCTCCACCTGAAGGCTAAGCTCTTCATCCATCTCGCGGCGAATCGCCGTCGGAAAATCCTCATTCGGCTCGATCGATCCACCCGGAAAGCATATCATTCGGGGGGCTCGGACCCATCGCGAGCGACGGATGACAAGGAACTTCCCTTCCTCGTGGACGACCCCCACCACCCCGTGACGCCCGTTATCGCGCACGTGACTTCCCGCCCGCTCTTTCCCATCACTCCAAAGATCGCTCACCGATGTTTCTTCGCCTCTTGGAATCCCGGATCGATTACCAATTCGCTAGGTCCATTGTAGCAGGTCTCCAAGAAGCTGGCCATCTTGCCTATTTTGCGGGGGGATGTGTCCGCGATCAACTGCTGGAACAGTTCCCGCAGGATTACGATGTCGCCACGAGTGCTCGTCCCGAGCAGGTACGATCGATCTTCGGCGACCGGGCAACTCAATTGGTGGGAGCTGCATTTGGCGTCGTCTGCATTCATGGTCGCAGGGAGGGGCAAAGGCAACAGGTGGAGGTCGCCACATTTCGAAACGACGGAAGCTATTCCGACGGCCGCCGGCCCGATTCCGTGGTTTTCAGCACCCCATCGGAGGATGCGCAGCGTCGGGACTTCACGATCAACGGTATCTTCTGGGATCCCGTGACTCGGCAGGTCCATGACTTTGTAGGCGGCCAGGATGATCTGAAGCAACAGGTTCTTCGCGCGATCGGCAACCCACGACTCCGCTTTACGGAGGATAAACTGCGACTGTTGCGAGCGGTCCGGTTTGCAGCGCGATTTGGGTTTCCGATCGAACCGGTGACGCGGAGCGCGATTGCCGAACTGGCTGGGACGCTTAGTCAGGTCAGTCGCGAACGGATCTCGCAAGAGATGCACAAGCTCTTCGACGGCCCTCGCCGCAGCCATGCAATTCAATTGCTCTGGGATTTGAATCTCTGGCGATCGATCCTACCCCCGCTGGCGGAGTTATGGCGAGTGGACGAAACGGCGCGCGATTGGACTAACCGCTGGATCGACCAGGACGCATGCCAAAGCTTCCTGCCTGCCACGACGGCGCTC
The DNA here is from genome assembly GCA_046085865.1 of Pirellulaceae bacterium. GTDB lineage: Bacteria > Planctomycetota > Planctomycetia > Pirellulales > Pirellulaceae > JBEISR01. Next base: position 1,814 of record JBJSWM010000908.1, on the reverse strand, counting down.
TTTGCACCGCTGCTTTGGCCACCAACATGCCAAAAGATCCAGCCAGGGTTGCCCGCAGAGATCGATTCGCCCGAAGCGGTCTGTCACGCCCTCAAGTCGCACTGGAAGGTAAGCAATGACGAGGCAACCGATCTCCGTTCGATCTTGGCGACCGGAAGGGTATTGGTCCTAGATACCGACCTACCCTGGTCGCAGGTACAACCCTGGCTTGTCCTCCCGCGCGCTGTGATGGCTTTGAGCTTGATTCGCCAGTGGCGGCTGCTTCATGGCATCCCCACCGACTCGATCGACAACTTGCTGGAACGGATGCAGACTCCCATCGAACAATGGAACCCCAATCCGTTGATCGACGGTCGAGTGCTTCAGGACCTAGCGGTCCCCTCGGGCCCATTGCGGGGCAAACTTCTAGCCGAAGTCCGCGCCAGACAACTGGATGGCAAGCTGCATTCGAGGGACGAAGCGATTGCGTGGCTGAAAGATCAGGTCTCGAAGATCAACTCCCAAAAGCCAACCTGATCAATCGTCCGCTTCTAGCGTCGGCGGTTCGTAGTTGAACTCCATCCACTTGACCGCTTGGTCCATCGGTTCGATCCGCATCACCAGTTCGCCATTCTGGAAGAGGCGAACGGTGCCCGAGGACTGACTGACGACGATGGCGACGGCTTTGGTTTTCTGCGAGATCGCGGCGCCGGCCCAGTGTCGCGATCCCAACCCCTTGGAGAGCGCCAGGTCGGCATGCATCACTTCGATGATCTGCCTGGATCGCTCAACGATCGCATCCGAAGAAACGACGAACGCGCCGTCCATCTGCGCGATCTCCTTGATGTCCTCGCGCGTCCGGGGATCATGCAGGTTGCGGTGCTTGCGAGCATAACCACGAAGAGGATCAAAGCCGCTGTCCTTGCAGTGCATCAGAACTTTGCGGGTGTCCCCCACGACAAACATCGTCCCGACCTTCTTTCCTTCACGCCCCTCGCGACCGATCTGCACCGCAAGGTCGATCACCACCTTCAGGCTCTTCAGCGGAACACTGCTCTCCAAACGCTGCAGATCGCGGCTGGTCAGCCGCCGCATCCGGTCATCCAGCCGAACCACCGAGAGGCTGTCGATCACATGATGCTCAAAACCGCTATAGCAAGCGATCACGTCGCAGTTATTCTTCAGTACCTCGTCCGCCACCGCTTCCAAAAGCGCGTGCTGCAGTCGCTCCAGAAGAGGCGACTGCTCCTTGTTGAGCGGCAGGGGGATCAGCCCCGCCTTCTCAGCTCCATCCAGATCCTCCTCGCGATCCATCGCGACAATGATCTTCGGAATGGAAGAGGGGACGGTATCCCGAATTCGCTCCCAGTCCATCGGCACTTCCAACAGCAGCAGGATCGCATCCGCATCCACCGCATCGGACATCTCTGTGGCCGATTTCAGCAGCGAAGCGAATTGGCGTGTCCAGCGCGGTGAAGTCATCGATAGGCCACCTGTCCTCGAACCGGAGCGCTCCTGCGGGAGTCCGAAAGCCCTCTTATCATAGCCTGCCAACCCCCTGGATCCAACCCCGAGCCCCTGAGAATCCAGACGCCTTCGAGCGGAACCATCCCCTTTTTAGGACTGACATTCTAACGTCCGTTAGAGTATCGAGCAGTCCGATCAGGTCCCTGTATCCTGCGAACAACCGGCCAGCACAGCCAACCATCAAGGTTGGCTTGAACCAAGCCATCAGGACAATCGTCGGTCGATCTCGCCGCCCCTAGGGAACCGATGGTCCGATGAGAAAACCACCGTTCGGATGCCGATTCCATCCGCTCCGGGCGCGTGGTCTG
>JBJSWM010000907.1:0-20375 GCA_046085865.1 Pirellulaceae bacterium | reverse complement strand
GCCGCCGGTTGCCCCACCGTCGGAATCGGATTCCAAGTGCTATCGATCACCGTGCCATTGGCTGGGGTCCATGCACCTGCCGGCGCGACGATGGTGTTGCTGGAAAGGGGCGCCGACAAGCCGCTCGATCCGATCGTGCCGGGGACATAAGGCAACGCATTTCCTACAGCCGAAACCACCGGCGAGGGCATCATCGGTACCGCATACACGGGGCTCTGAAAGCCAGGGGCACTGGCCACCGCGCCGTTGGGCAATTGAGTCATCATCGGCTGCGCGACAGGAGCGACGGTTGCCTGCGGCCAGGATCCCACGGCCGCAGGCGTGGGCGCGCCGTAGTAGATCGCGCCGTTGGTAGCTGGAATACTTGAGGGACTGACAGGCATCGCCGCCGTGGTGCTGCTTCCGCCCCAGCAGGTTGGAGCTGCTGTTGCGGGGGGAAGGGGAGCGGGGAACGAGAACATCGACCCGGCGGAAGGCGCCTGTGCCAAGGACGCGTTGGCGCCCTGGTAGGGAGCGTAGGTACCGTAGTTGGCCTGCTGGCCGATGGCAGCCGTCGCGCCATTGGCAGGCACCGTCTGATAATTCTGGGTCGGGACGGGAGTCGCCGCTCCGTAGGTGGGAGCCGTCAGCGAAGGCCAGCGATCGGTGGAGGGATAGGTCGCGGGAGCCGCCCCTGGCTTCATGGTGACCACCGGCACTCGCTGATTCTGAAGTTCGTACGAGCTGCAAGGAATCAATTGGGTGATCGGCTGCCCAGTGGCCGGGTTGACGGTGGTGACCGGCCGATAGTAGGTCACCTCCGCGCGATTCCATTGGGATGCGTACCCTGCAGTCGGCATCAGTGACATCTGCGTTTGAGGCAATCCTGTCCATGGGATGCTGGTGGTAGCGGAAACCGGTGGCGGCCCAGCCATTGCGGTCGCGTTCGCCGGTGCCGTCGGAGCAACGGCACTACCTGGGTAGAAAGGGGCGCTGGGCTGAGGCGCGTAGGCTGGACCGGCGACAGGGAAGGGCTGCCCGATCGGATAGGCGGGTGCCGCGGTCTTCCCACATCCCCAAGGCTCGCACCACTGAGCCGTCGCCCCACTAGGCACTAGGGCAGTCAACGAAATCGATGCCGCAAGCGAACGCCAACCACTGCGCAAGGATCGTCGATTTGTCTGCTTCATCTTCGGGCGCCTTCTTGCCTTCGCTCGGTGCGGAATCAGTGCGGATGGAAAGCTTGATCGAGGAGACACATTGGCCTCCCCAAAAATCAGCTCCGGTCCATCCTTGATTGGAACTCGCCAGCCACCCCTCCATCATGACTCGCTTGAAAGAAAAAAGGCAATTGCCCGAAAAACGATTTTTCTGGAAGCGATTCTGACGATTGCAGCGATCGTAACGGCTGGAGCAGCCTGCAGGTGCAGATGCTATCATGGACGATTCGAGGATCGCTTCCGAAGTTTCCTAATCGGTCTTTCTCAATTCGTTTCCCCGGGAGAAAGGTGGTCGCCGTTGCTTCAAACCACTCCCCCGGCAGACGATGGGCCGGTTGCATCATGGGGCATTCGATCGCTTCGAATCGGCTGTCCGGTCTGGAATTGTCCAGGCTGGTCGGACGTGGTTTACCCCGCGCGCACCGCTGCGGCGCAACGTCTGGCATGGTACGGTCAGATGTTCCCAACCGTCGAAGGGAATAGCACCTTTTACGGACTGCCTCCCTTATCCACACTGGACCACTGGTGCGATGCAACTCCCTCGGGCTTCCGATTCTGCTTTAAGTTCCCTCAAGCAATCAGCCACACTTATCAGCTAGCAGTCGACCAACAGGCGATGCGGCCCTGGTTGCGATGGATTGAGCAGACCGCTCGAAAGGATCGCCTAGGACCTGCCCTGCTGCAATTAGGGCCAGCTTTCTCCAGCCGTTCGTGGACCACGCTAGAAACCTTTTTGAAACAGTTGCCCAAAGAGTACCCATGGGCCGTCGAATTGAGGCATCCCGATTGGTTTGATGAGGAGAACTGGGAACCCCGAGTCGATCAGTTGCTAGATGAGTTGGGGATCGATCGAGTGCACCTAGATGCTACATGGCTTTATTCGCGGCCTCCCGAAACGGAGTGTGAGCGAGTCGCCAGCGCCAAGAAACCCAAGGTGGCGGTGCGACATCGAACGCCAGGACAAAACCCCATGCTGCGACTGATCGGTCGGGACCATGCGGAAGGATTGGAGGATGCCTGGGGACCATGGGTCCAGACGATCTGTACCTGGATGCTGGAGGGAAAGAAGCCCTGGGTCTTCACTCATGCGCCGGATGATCGGCAGGCGCCGCACTTGGCCCGAAGACTTTTCTTCCTGATCGAATCCCACCTGCGCACCCGCACCGACCAGCAAACGATCATTCACTTGATGGACCGTCTGGGACACCTCCCCGTCCTTTCCCAACCAACCACCCATCGCATTCGACAGCCGTCGCTTTTTGATCGATGGGAGATCTCACCATCAAGCCCAGGGGAGCAGGGGGAAAAAGGATGACCCAATCTCCAGAAGGATTCCCCACGTCCGATGATCCCTTTGCTCCGAAGGATTCTTTGGGACCTGAGTCGACCAGCAGTTCGCTGGCCAGGCTCTGGAGCCTACCTCGCATCGCTCGTATTTCGCTGGGCAGCCTTATCCTGTTGGCCATGGTGCTCCCGTGGGTGGTGCACGAAGCGATGCAGGCGAAAGTCGGAACTGCCTCTTTTCATGAATGGCTCCCTGAAAATCGGCCGGAACGCTTTCGCTACGATCGCTTTGTCGAACAGTTCGGGACCGATCAGTATGTTTTGATCTCCTGGGAAGGATGCGTCCCGGAAGATCCGAGGCTGGAGCAGTTTCGCAACCGCCTCCAGGCGTCGCTGGACCAGAAAGAAGACTGGATCGAGTCGGTGCATTCGGGTGGCGACGCGATGACGAGACTTCAGGAAGCGCCATTGAATCTCAGTCGCGAACAAGCTGCTAGTCGACTGCAGGGATTCCTGATCGGCCCCAAAGGGACCACAGCGCTGATCGTCCGCCTGACCGATCGAGGGGTTACCGAGCACACTGGGTCGATGGAGCGATTGCGCGAGGCTGCAGACGAGGTTGCCGGTCTGGGGCGAGGACGGCTGAAGATGGCCGGCACCGTTTACGAGGCGTATGCGGTCGACGAAGCTGCCGCCGACAATCTGCGCCGGCTGGTTCTCCCCTCTTCTTTGACGGCTCTGGCCGTCGCTATCTTTTTTCTTCGGTCGTGGAAGTACTCCTTCGTTGCCCTGGGGCTGGCGGGATTGGGGCAGCTCTTTCTGGTGATGCTGGTGTCAGTCACCGGAAGCCGCTTTAGCGCCGTCCTGATCGTTCTGCCGACCCTGGTGTTCATGCTGACACTTTCGGGTGCAATCCATCTGCTGAACTACCATCGGCAGATTCCCGCGTCCCATGGAATCTGGAGAGGTCCGCTGGCCCTTCGCCATGGTTTCCTGCCGACCCTCTACTCGGCGCTGACGACCGTCTTAGGAATGGGTTCGCTGGCAACCAGCCAACTGGCTCCCGTCCGTCTGTTCGGCGCCTACTCGGCGCTTGGACTTTCCATCGCCACCATCCTGCTGCTGGCGATTTTTCCAGCGGTCTGTCGCTGGTTTCTGGATCGCTCTCACGCCAACACCCAAGTCCCTGTCGAGCTTTCGGCCGATCACTCGTCCAGCAGTCCACCTGCAGGCCAGACCCATCCGACCCTCTTCCGATGGCTAGCCTTGCTCAATCAAAAGGCTGGCTCCATCGTCGTCGGCAGCCTACTCCTTTTACTTGCCTCCTCCGCCTCATTGCTGTGGCTGAAACCAGCCACCAAGTTCGAACGGATGTTTCCAGATGACAGCCCCGTTGTCTCCGAGATGGACTGGGTGGAAAAGGAACTTGGCCCTATCGCGTCGATCGAGCTGCTGCTGAGGTTTCCTGGCGAGCCGACCGATCAGTCCAATCGCCCTTTGTTCGTACAGCAACTGACGGATCACTTTCGCCGATCAAAGGAGATCGGTGCCGTCTTCTCCCCGTCAAGTGTTCTCCCACGTCTTTCGACGCGAGGCGGACTAGGCGCCACTGCCTCGCGCGCCGCACTGGAAGAAGTGCTGACGGCGCGGCGAAGTGAGTTAGCGGATTCGGGGGTGATGGCCTTCAACTCCCAAGAAGAAGTCTGGCGACTGACGTTGAAGGTCTCCGCACTCGACTCTCGCGATTACGGTCAGCAACTTGACTCCGCACAAGCCGAACTCCAATCCTTTCTTGAGAAAAATCAGCCGCAGGAACCGATGCAGGTCGACTGGACCGGGATGACCCCCGTGATGCACGATACCCAGGTAACGCTGATCCGCGATCTAGCGGTCAGTTTTTCCACAGCCTTCCTCCTGATCACCCCCGTCATGATGTTGATGGTGCGATCCTTCCGGTTGGGCTTAGCCATCATGGTCCCTAACGTCCTTCCGGTGACCATAGTCTTCGGGCTCGTCGCGTGGCTTGGCTGGGGCCTCGATATCGCCAGCATTCTGACAGCCAGCGTGGCACTGGGAATTGCAGTCGACGACACGCTGCATTTTGTTTCCTGGTACGATCGGCAAAAGCGTCTGGGCAGTAAATCGCTTTCAGCGATCCGATCCTGTTACCAGCATTGTGGTCAATCGATGCTTGCCACCACCGCGATCGCCTGCAGCGCAATGACTCCCTTTCTCTTCTCCGAGTTTCTTCCCACTCGGACCTTCGCGATCCTGATGATCGCTTTGCTGGCATTCGCGCTTGCCGCCGATTTGGTGGTTTTGCCGGCGATCTTACTGCTTTTTGATCGATTCCAGCGGCGCATCCCGAAAAATCGCTGAATTCGGCATTTCTGGCCGACCGATACCGAAGGAACAGCAAGTGGGTGTGAGAGCACCTCGAAGCTGGCGATTTCTTTTTCATCGGTTTGGGTTTGCGAGCGACTGACAGGTGCGGCCTATGCAATGCAAAAACCTCCATCCGCTTGTCTCCACGCAGCCCCAGCTACGCCGCTGGCAACCTTGGTTGCTGGCAGGCTGCTTCCTTTCCACCTCGGTCGCGGGACTTCAAGGTGCCGATCCACTGGCCTCCAGCACGGCGCGATCCCATCCGATCACAGACGCCATCGGCATTCAGTTTCTCACCTCGCAGCCGATGTCGCTGTTGAGCCACCCGAAGCAGAAGAGCGACCAGTCCGAATCCGGCATCAACTTCCGGATTCATGACGAAGCGGTGGTCGATCGCAATGCGCAAGCAATGCGCCCCGCACTAGCGCCGGTCCCTCTGGCCCCGCCTCGCTCCCTGAACATGGCCCCTCCAAGCATCCCCGCAGCGGCCCCATCGTCGCTGCCCACACCCCCTACGCCAATCGCTCTTCCGGAAACCAACGGGGCAGAGGATCGAAGTGCCGACAGTCTGCAGCAGAGGCAACCGGAGCGTTATCGGCCCAAGGCGATGGTGGTGTCGGTTGAATCGAAGGGTCCATCGTCAGGGAAGACAGAACCGTCGGATGGGAAGGATAACACCAGAACTGTCCGCACCCCAGAGGTCGCAGCAGTTCCAACGCCAACCACCACGGCACCTTTGATGGTCGCCGATGCCGAACAGTTGCAACAATCGCTTGACCGCGTTGCGACCGATACGGCTCCGATCGTGGCGACTCCCTTGGCAACCGAGGATCCATTGATGAAGGCGCTTCGGCAAGTCGCCGGAAGCTACACAGAGCCACCCGCCACCCCGCGATCGACGTCCTCCGCGATCCAGACTCCCTCTTTCCCTGCACGGGGAAGTAAAGAAAGTCTGCAGCCGGCGGAGACAGGGAGAAGCGTTCCTGAACTGGCGAAGCTGGAGCCAGTTGCGGCACCAGCGGGCTTGCTGATCGATTCAGGTAAGAAGGCAGAGACTGGGGCAACCAGCAGTGGCATTGAACTGTCGGAGGCGGCGGCCGAGCCAGAAATTGAGTGGAACAAATATCCAGCCGCTCTCCAGACCTTGCGACTAGCTCCACGTGAAGTTCGAAATCTGCGACTGAACCGCCCGGTTGCACGGGTGGAAATGGTCCGAAAAAACAAAGTTCAGGCCGTCCTCCGCTCGCCGATGGATTTGACCCTTCTGGGTGTCCAGGAAGGCACGACGCTGATCGTTTTCCATCCGGTCGATCCCCAGGCGGCCCCCTGGTCGCTGGCCTTTCAGGTGGGTCGCCCCGGATTTGCTCCTGGCAGTTCAACAACGGATTTGGAGTTGGTTCAGCAATCGATCCAAGCCTGCTATCCAAATTCTGAAGTGAAGCTTCGGCAGGGGGAACAGGGCGAACTGGTGGTCGAAGGGACCGTGCCCAGTGAATCGGTCGCTCGCGACATCCTGTCGATGGTCCGCCAGCTTTGCCTGGTCCCCATCCAAGACGAAATCGTTTCCCAATCGAAGTGACTTTCATTCCACCCTCGGTCAAGATGCTCCTTGAATCAGGAAGATCAAGCATGGTTCAGCGATCCAACCAACTGTCCGTCCGTCGCTTGGAAAATCGCAAGCGAACAGGCCGCTGGCTGTTCCGACTGGGGATGGGAATGCTCGCAGCATGGAATGCTGGCGACTTGCTGGCACAGCAACCGGGAGCAGCGATCGGACTGTCGGACGCTGCTGCGGTCGCCGGTCAGACGGTCGCCGGAAACCCCGTGTGGCAGGGCGCGCCTGAGGCTGGTGCGGCTTTAGGTCCCATGACGACCACGCCCACGATCATGGGTGATTCGCTGGGAATGGGCTCCACCCTGGAAAGCTACGATGCTTCGGGGTTGCAGCAGCCGATGCACTTCCAGCCGGCTCAACCTCAGATCAATGGCCACGCGATGACCGGAGGAGACTGCTTCCAGGGTTGCCCTCGCAGTTTCTACACCAGCTTCGACGCGCTGTGGATGAACCAGGATTCCGATGACTTCACCCTCTCGTACGCTCAGCAGATGCAGGGTTCCGACTATCAGTTCGGTGGTCGCTACACGATCGGTCAGCAGTTTGACTGTCTGGATGGGGTTGAAGCGGTTTATGTCGGCCCCTTCAATTGGCAGGAAAGCGCCGTCACCACAGGGACGAATCTCGACAGTCGTTTGATCCCAGTGGATGGTTTTGATGCCAGCAACATCAGCGCCTTCAATGGCGCGATCTCCCACCGGCAGAGACTGGACCGGCGTTTCCAGAGCCTTGAATTCAATCGTCGCTGGTGGGCCTGGGACATCCTCGGATTGCTGGTGGGCTTCAAGGGGATCCAGTACAAGGAAGACTACCAGTTCGACTCCACCAAAGCAGGCGGTGCCACAGGAAGCTATCGAATCCAGACAGACAACCTGCTGATTGGTTTGCATGCAGGGCTGGATGCCAATCAACCTGTCAGCCAGCGGATCTCGATGGCGACTCGATGGCGAATTGGGGCCTACGCCAACTTCGATGAAGTGGACGCAAGGATGAACAATGCAGGATTGGTCCGATTCAACCAGGATGACTCGGTGGATATTGCCGGCATGGGTGAAATGGGGACCGCGATTCGCTACCGCATCCTTCCCCGCTTGGTCGCGTCGGTAGGTTATGAAATCTGGGGGCTGCTTGGAGTTGCGACGGTGGATGAGCAAGGGCCGGCTCGCGTTGGACCTTCCACCGGAAGCGATGTCGAAGCGGACGATTTCGTCCTGATTCACGGTGCGACTGTCGGGCTGGAGTGGAGCTTCTAAGGGGCAGGTGTTGGGCCCGCGACAAGAGATTCTAGCCGCCACTTGCTTCAGTCCATGAGCAGTTGACGCCACTGCTGATCGATCGATCCGTCTGCGTCCCGACGTCTCAGTTCGTGGGCGCATTGGTCGATCTGCTGCTGGTGACCAGCAGGATCCTCCATCCACTTCCGCAATCGCTCTCCAAGCGATTGCTCCGAAAAAAAACAAGACTCCGCCGCCGGCGTATCCAGCGCCACGTTGAACTGTTGGTCGGCCATCCACGGAACAGCCGACGCCATCGCCTCGCGCCATAGCGCCGGCCATCGACCAGGACCACCGGCGAACAGCACCAGATCGGCGGCCGTCAGCAGGTCCTCTGGATGGTCCAGCACCCCAGGCAGCAGGATTTCATGCTGCCATCCCTCGTCTTTGATCCACCGGTGGAATGCGGCCGCTCTGGGACCGTTTCCCAACCACCACATCCGCAGCGGATACCTGCGATCCACCAGTTCACCGACCGCGCGAGTGACCCGCTTTTCCTCGGTGATATCGAGAAAGTCGGACCAAGCCACAAGCAACCGATGCGCTGGAGGAACCATCAACTCCTGATTGATTCTCCCCAGCGCATGCCGGATCGATCGGATGACCTGCGGATGGCGTTCGATCTGCAAACGGCTGATATCTGGCAGTCTTCGGATGCGATTGTCGCGGATCCCATGAGCGATCAGGTGGCGATGGGAGCGTGCATCGGGGACAACGATCGCCGAAGCGTACCCCAGCGCTTCGATCATCCTTCGGTTACGGGGATCCTCTTGAGGAGTTTCGGACCTACCTTCTTCCAGTTGAAATCGAGCGATCCAACGCCCCCTCCAACGCGGCAGAAATGCCGCCGCCTCTGGGAGGCTAAGATACGGGTCATCGATCAACACACCTGCAACGCGCGACGACTGGCTGGTGATCCACTCGAATGCGCCTTGCAACCATCGCTCCCACGCCCCCGCCTTCCCGCTGGCCAACCCAAGTCGTTCTAGCCGCAGCTCGCGGATCAGACATCGATTTGGCCAACTGGCGTGCCATGAAGGAGAAAGGAAGATAAACTCCAGCCCATCCCCGCGCAGATCGCCGGCCCAACGCAACAAGCGTCCTGTGCGATCCATGCACATCGGCCAATGATGGCGGCTGAGCACCACCCAGGAGCGATCGATCAAGCCCTCTGGTGGGCTGCCTGGTCGCATGCTTCGAAAACCCCGATGTAAGGAAGATTCCGGTACTGCTCGTCATAGTCCAAACCATACCCGACGACAAACTCGTCCGGGATGGTGAAGACCACATGGTCCGGCTGAAAGACGGTTCGACTGACCCCTTCCTTTCGCAGCAGCACGGCGGTCTTCAGCTGGGCCGGCTCTCCCATCAAGCAATGCCGATACAGCGACTCTAAGGTCTGACCGGTATCAAAAATGTCATCGATCAATAGAACGTTTCGCCCTTGCAGCTTCGGCATCATGGTATCGACCACGGTGAGCGTGCCGGCCTGTGTGCCTCCCCGGTAACTGCTGGCCTGAATCAAGCCTATGCAAAGAGGCATGCGCAAATGGCGCACGAGATCGGCGAGCATCAGAAGGCTGCCGGTCATCACCCCCACCACCGTCAATGGCCGGTCACCAAACTCAGAATGAGTCCAGTTGGCTAGGTCGCCAATCCCCCGGTTGATTCTATCTTGATCGATCAGGATGCGCATGCACCGCCCTTCCAGAACAGACACGTTCGCCGCAACTCAATTTGCCACCAGCGCACCTTCTTCAGGGATTCGATCCCATGCCCCCAGCGTCCATCGTAGCCCTTCCAGATCGACCGGTGGCAGAACCAGCAGATGCCACTGGCTTTGAGCAGCCATTTGCCACTGCTGCCAATGAGGCCAATGGATCGAGCGCAGACGGACAGCGGAGGGATAACGATTCGCGGCATCTTGCGCTAGCCTCGCCCCCAATTGGGAACCAGCGTTTTCCCCCGCGTCATCCCAAAATACCAGTTTCGCAGGGCACTCGGGCAATGGGTGGTCGATTCGCACCAGGATCGCCTGGAACCCGAGGTAGCCGAGCAGATCGTCTGCCAGCCTCGCATCCTGATGGGTGCGGTAGAAACCAACCGCCAATTTGGACTCTGCCGCCGTGGCACCCTCCCTTATCTCTTTCCTCTCCCCTGGGAATCGTCGATGGGGATCGAACTGCCCCACTTTGTCGTCACCCAATGACTGGCTTCCCAGCGCCGGAAACAGTCGATCCCAAAACTGACTCCAGTACACCGAGGGCAGAGGCGATTCTGGGGGATCGGTTCGCTGATGCCCTTCCCAAACTCGCCCTAGGACACGCGTGCAGGCGACACCCCGCTTCTCGCATTGTTGGGCGATTCGAAGATGATCTCTGGATTCCAGTCGTCGCTGCGAACCGATCAGCAGATGGTCACATGTCAAACCACTTCCAAACTCCTCCCACACCTCCCAGCTGTCGAGAACTAGAAGCTTACCCCAACGCTGCAGTTGCCGAACCACCCAACCCAGTTCATCCTGTCGATCGCCGATCCAAACCCAACGTCCGCCGATCGCAGGCAAATCGCTTCCCTGGTTTCTGGAGACACTTTCGTTGCGATACCGCCGCTTTGCCATGCCGCAGCCTCCTAGGCATCACTCCATGCGATCGGGTCAGGTGTTTGATTCACCGAGCTGCCACAATCCATGGAGCGAATGACGGGTCTTGTCGAGCATCTGCAGGTAATCACCATGCTCAATCTGCTCACCAATCAGTTCCACCTCGTAGTACCCCTGGTAACCATATCGCTCCAAGCAGTCCACCAGTTCGCGAATCGGCAACCCTCCAGACCCCAGCAGGCATCGATTCTGTTCGCCACGCGGCGCATCATGCGCATCGGCCAACTGCACCAACTTGATCCAGGGTATCCAATGCGGAAGCCACTGCTGAGTCGCTTCGTCGTGCCCCAGATGGTAGCAATCAAAGACAATCCCGATCGGACCTGGAGTCAGAGGAGCGATCAGATCGAGCGTCTGAGGGATATCTGTCAAGAAGGTGCACTCGTGAGCACACCCCCAATGCATCGGCTCAACCGCCAACTGCACTTGATGCTCCAACGCCGCCCCCACCAGTTCCTTCAAGGCGCTTCGCACCATCCTGGCGGCATGCTTTCGCGTGTGGCCGTCTCGACTGCCCACCATCAGCACCAGCGTTTGGCAGTTCAACTCCCGAGTCAGCCGAATCGCCTCCACCGCATCTTCGATCGCTTCGGATATGCTTCGTCCATCGCTGCCGGTAAAGCCGCCTGCCCAACTCACAGACGATACCCGCAGGCCGAATTCGTCGAGCAGTTCCTTACCTTTCAGCTCGCCGTAATCCGCCAGCTTCGGTCGCCAAATCCCCACCGCTCCGAAACCAGCCTTGCGGTAGCGGAAAATATCCTCTTCAAATGTCCAACGGTAGGTCGACAGTTCGCTGATGGACCATCGTTCGCAAGGTGCCATTCCGGGAGCGCCAGGAAGATTCTCATTCCTCACCTGCGACTCCTTCCAAAGCATCATTCCTTGCCACCGACCACCCAATCCATAAAGGGAAGTATGCCCTTCATCGGACGCGCTGTAAATCGGGGAACATCGACTTCGTCTCGACAGTCTCTTCCCACCCGCGCCCTAGGACGCCTCCCCCAAAGGATCTCCAGCATCGATCCAGACCATTTCGCTTCTACCCCAAAACAGACTCGGCTCCGGAAGCCTCTTCGTTTCAGCGACTCGTATTGCAAGACGCCAAGGCGTTGCCTCGATCACCACGCGAGTTGCCAAGCCGCAGCACGAGGCAAATCCGCTATCCGGCGCGTGAGGCTTAAGGCAAAACGATCGCCGGGACTCGCTCCGCATCAGCTCGTGTAAAAGTCCGGGCCGAAAGAATCGACCTGCGCGACGTCGATCGTAGACGTCTTAAAAACCGAAGGCCACCACAAGCGAGTGGTGGCCTTATTGGCAAAGAGTGGACCAGGAAGCGATCGAACGAACAGGAATCGATCTCAATGGGTTTAGCAGCAAGAGATCGGTGAGCCGCGTGAAAGCCGCGACCGCTCGACTTTGATTGCACCGACCACACGTCAGACCATCAGCATCCCGCTACCGGACCAGATTACTTCTTGCGGTGTCGGATCCGCGAACGCATACGACGCTTCTTGCGACCCACTTTACGTCGTCCACGTCCAGTTTTCTTGACACCCACGAGCAAACCTCCGGAAAGTAGCTCCTCAACAGCGATCACAGCCGTCAGGAATAGGGAAAGATCGAACCGTCTTTAGGAACCCAAGAGTATAACCTTCCCGGCTTGTTCCGATCAAGAGCCATCGAAACTCTTGGCTCGGCAGGGTCCGCCGGGCATCTTCGGGCCACCAACGGCTGGAGAAAATCAGCGCGGAGTGGCTGGCGTTCCATTTTGTTCTTCGCGTTTGGCGGGAGCCCGGCCACGCCGGATCAGATCGCTTCGCAGCGACTCCCGAACCGCTTCTGGGCTTCGAAGATCCAGAAGGTTTCGATCTTCGTCCTTTTGCCGCAAATAGGCAGTCCAAAGATCTGCCTCGTCAAAACTCCGCCCTCGGTTGCCCAAGGCGGCGATCGCCCAGGTGGCGATGATCATCGAGCGATCACGGGGGTGGACCCCTCGTAGAATCTGCTGCGCCATGGAAGTCAACTGTGGCTGCACCTCCTCGAACGATTCCTCGACCAGATTGATCCGACTGGGATCCCGCAGCAGCTCCCGGAAAAAGACCTCCTGTGCAAACGGCGGAATCCGATCCCCAGTTCCTGGAAGCCTCGAGAAATTCCTCGGAAGGTTGGCGATGATGAAGCTTCCCGCCCAGGGAAGCAACACATCGCGATCGGCATTCTCCAGATGCTCGGCATACCAAACCGCCAGCCGCCCGAAAAGCAACTCTTCGAACCTCTGCAGTCGCTTCCCTGGCTCCAGCGACTTGAGTGCTAATTTCTCTTCATCGCTGATCGAATCGATGAGGGTGCTAACCATCGCCATCCGTCTCCACAATTCATCGCTGCTGTTGGAGGTATCCAGCTTCTTGGCAGCAGCAGTCACCTCCAACTGCTCGGCATCGGAAAGCTTTTCCAGCTCGCGCACCCGACGCCAGAGAATCGACTGATGGGTTAGCGACAATTGCTGCACCCAATCGCTCCGCGCTGGAAGCCGACTTGGGATCGCGGGGAGGATCCGTTCGGAAACACCATCGACATGCTCTGCGAACCACTCCAGTTCGGGCATGGTCAACAGTTTCTCCGCCTCCGGAAGATCCTGAATGAAACGAAGACTTGGGAGATGAGCCGCCGGAAGCAGCCGCTCCAGATCGCTTTGCATACGCTGCCAGCGAAATGCCAACCCGGCCAAGGAGCCGAGGATGGAAGAAGCGACCAGCCAAAGAGCCCACGAAGGCAACTTCAGCCGACGGCCTTCACGGGAGACCGGATAAGACTTCGCCGGAGTTTCCTTAACCACCCCCACCGCTGCCATCTCTAGCGTGCTCTTAGTAAAGGATGGCTTCTGTGGAGTCTCCGGGTATTGGTCGAGAAGATCCCAGGCCTGCTGGTAGGTCACCAACCGTTCCCTCAAGATCGGTTCACTGGCCAACCGCGCCTGGAACTCCCGCCGCTGCTCGTCGCTCAATTCCCCATCGAGATAGGCGCTTAGCAGTTCTTCGTCCAACTCGGGAATCGCCTCTCCTGTCATCGATCCTCCTCCTCTCGTTCCCTTCCCGGCAAGTCAGACGCTTCCTCAGACGAACGACTCCCTTCATCCATGTAGGGTTGCAGCAGGATTCGGAGGTTGGCGCGGGCGCGACTAAGCAACGACTTGACCGCTTTGACGGTCATTCCCATGGAGTCAGCAATCTCCTGGTAGCTCATCCCTTCGAACTTGGAGAGCACCAGAGCGATGCGCTGTCTTTCCTGAAGTGCATGGACTGCATTTTGCACCATGCGAGCCCGCTCACTGCGTTCGATTTGCCGCGTAGGTATCGCACCGCTTGGTGCTGCCGCCAACTGATCCATCCCCAGATAATTCCCAGAACCGTCCTGAACCATCATCCCTGGAGCCTCATGTCGACGGGAACGGTCGCGAACGGCATTGCTGCCAACATTGTTGGCGATGTGAAAAAGCCACGTCGCAAA
Organism: Pirellulaceae bacterium; assembly: GCA_046085865.1. Lineage (GTDB taxonomy): Bacteria > Planctomycetota > Planctomycetia > Pirellulales > Pirellulaceae > JBEISR01. Next base: position 6,446 of record JBJSWM010000907.1, on the reverse strand, counting down.
CTTAGCGGTCGGCTGGTAACTCTTCCGCGATCGAAAGACCCGCAGAAATACATCTTGTGCCAAGTCCTCTGCCAAATCGCGGTCGTTGGTCCAAGACTGCATCAACCGAATCACGCTGCCCTGGTACTTGTTGACCAGCTCTTCATACGCCGACGCGTCATCATCCCGGACGCGAAGCATCAACTGCGCATCGGGATCCAAGGACGATGGAGTCGGTGACGAATGATGCGATTCGTTCAATCACAGGCCCCCTCAACGCAACGCAGCATGGGGTCCACCATGCCGATTCCTGCCAACCAGTCGATCTCGCCCTGCCAGTCTCGTGGACAAATGACCGATACAATCCGAGACTCCAGCGTGGCAGATGACGATCCCCAGATCCGCCTTCCCTCCGCTGCACCCAAAGCACGATGGGACAAAGACCAGCAGGCTTGCGTCATCGCCACCAAACACCCCAAATCCCAGCGATTCCCCCCCTCGCACCACTCCTATGGAACCCCAATAAGCGGCAAAGGTTTCCTGTTTTTATCCGAGAAGCTTCCCGGCCCGCCTGCAAATCGATGAAACCAGTCTCCGACTCTGATATATTTCTCCATTGTACAGCCACAGTGGGGAGAGGCATCAGGTGCTCCCTCGCTACGCGAATGCCCAGAATGACACCACGGATCGGGGGACCGAATGGCATGAAATGAGACGATCTGATTTCTGAGCCTAAGCCCCTCCTCTCACCAACTCTAAAGCCCCCGCCTGCCCACCGCCAAGAGTTCCGATTTATGACAAGTGCGATCCTTACCGTAATTCGCAGCCAGCCGCTGCATCGATCTTTCCCGCTGAACGACCAGATTGAAATGAAGATTGGTCGAGGTGGCAACTGCGACATCCCGATCGATGACCCCATCGCATCGCGCGTCCACGCGATAGTCTACAGGCAGCGAGGCAGTTGGATGATTCGGGACTGCGGCAGCCGAAATGGCACGCGCTTCAACGGCTCCAAAATTGACGCCGCCAATTTAGGAGATGGAGACCGCATCCGGATCGGCAACAGCGACCTGCGATTCTCTTTCATCAGCATTGCAGGCCCCTCCACCCCCGCCGGACCTCCGCTTTCTCAAACGCTGGTCCAAGACTACGCCATGGGGTCCGAACCGGAGTCGATGGTGCCGCTTTCGATTGGCAGTGGTGTTGCCGACACCAAACGCCAACAAGATCTGCTCGATCTGTTCCAACTTTCGATCCGCCTCTTGGGACTGACCGAGCCGTCGGCGGTCACCGACCTGGGGCTCGATGTCCTCATGGCCAGAACCCACGCCCATGTGGTTGGCCTGATGTGGGCAGACCCCGCCGGTACGTTGCTCCCTCAACGTGTGATCCCTCCGGTTGGCGAGGGAGAAATCATGCTCAGCCGCAAATTGACCGAATTGGTCTCCAGGGAAGGAAAAGCGATCTGGGTCAAAAATGAAAAGAATCGGGGAGACGGCGTCCTGAAGCGACATGCCGATGCCATTTGCGTCCCGCTGATCGACGATGCCCGCACGGTCGGCGCCATCCACGTCTACCGTGAAAACAACCAGTTCAGTGAAGCCGATTTCGACTTCATCGTCTCTGCATCCAGCCTAATCGGTTCGGCTCTCGCCCGAGGCCAACAGCAGGTGGAACTTCAATCCAGCCGCGAGAGACTCATCGCGAAGAATGCCGTCTTCGATGAACTGCTCGGGGAAAGCCCCGCCATGCTCAACCTGAAGGACAAAATCCAACGCGTCGCCAACTCCAACGGCTGCGTCCTGGTCCGCGGCGAAAGCGGATCGGGAAAAGAACTGGTCGCTCGTGCGATCCATCGAGCGAGCCCTCGCAACCACCGACCTTTGCTTTGCGTCAACTGCGCTGCGATCCCAGTCGACCTGATGGAAAGCCAGCTTTTTGGACACAAGCGAGGCGCATTCACCGGGGCGGACAAAGACCACGCAGGATGGTTCCAACAGGCAGATACAGGCACTCTCTTCCTGGATGAAATCGGGGAGATGACGCTGGAGGGACAAGCGAAGCTGCTGCGCATTCTGGAAGGCCACCCATTCCACCCCGTCGGCTCAACCTCCGAAGTCAAGGTCGATGTCCGAGTGATCGCCGCAACCAATCGGGATCTGAAAGAACTGGTCCGAGAAAAGAGATTCCGCGAAGATCTGTTTTATCGGCTAAGCGTTTTTGAGCTGTGGATTCCTCCGCTCCGGGAACGCGGCCCCGACATCGGACTGCTAATCGATGTATTCCTCGATCATTTCCGCAAGCAACGAGGCAGAAGCCGTTTGCATCTGAGCCCTGTATCGCGAAAAAAACTTCTCGAATATCACTGGCCAGGAAACGTACGACAGTTGCGAAACACCATGGACAGTGTTGTCGTCATGGCAGCTGGCGATGAAATCCTACCAAGCGACTTCGGACTTCATGATGTCGGCTCACAGGAATTCGACACGCTGAGATTGGACCAGTGGGAAGAGAAACTGATCCGCGAAGCGCTCTCACGCAGCGGCGGCAATGTACCGGAAGCTGCGGAACTGCTTGGGATCAGTCGAGCGACGCTTTATCGCAAACTGGAATCGCTGAACATTCCACGTCCGGATCGCTGACCTCATCCAGCATCAGGCCGACGTATTCCCTCGGCCATCTGCAGCAATAGATGGCCAACATGATCCTACAGGGACGATCTGACTCACCCCCCGCGCAGTTCATCGTCGGCTTGAACTCGCCCACTGACGCACCAGGGCGATCATCAGCGCCGCTGCGATTAGATCGGCGGTCGTACCGGGGTTGCGTCGATTGCCGTCGGCGCGAAGCCATCGATCGAAATCGATCCACGATTGGTTCCAATCAGCATCCCCCGTCTTCTTTCGGGCCAGTACATGACTTGCCCGTTGCTTGACCTCGTTCGCCACCCCTAGGCCATTCTTTCGGACGATCAGTGAATCACAGCACGTCGAAAGGAGTTGCAACTGAAGATCGACAATCAGCGATCCCCATGGCTCCCCCAGCCCCCTCTTCTCTTCGATCCAATCGCTCATCCGGAAAAGCTCTTCGAATCGATGGGTGTACTGCCAAGCAATCCGATCGCGTTCCGCCGCCATCTCCATCGCTTCCAGCAGTGTCACTTGCGGGACCTCCCGCACATCTCCACGTTCCACCTGCCCCAAGCCGCCGGGCTTGGCGGCAGCGATGGTGCGAAAGACGCTATCGGCATCCGCTTGACTCAGCTGCTGGAGCACACTGGAGACTTCTCCCGGCCACAACGCAACAACCTCACCGCCAGCCGCGCCCCCCCTCACCAGACGTCTCCAAGCCACCACCAGCGGCGCAATCAGAAGAAGAATACCGAGGTTGGTATTGACCGATACCACGCGACGAGTCGCCGACCAGCCCGCCTCGATCAGTTCCCCTACGGATGCCACTGGATTGGCGTCGATGGCCCATCGCAAAGCAGCCGCCGAGCGATAGAAATCACGAACATGCATATCTCGAAACGCAGCGTCAGGATGCACATTGCCCGCCTTCTTCGCGGTTGCCTCCAGCACGCAAGCCACCTCGACGCATCTGCCGATCGTCCAGTTCGAACTCGGATGCAAAGATTCCAAGTCTTCCGATTGGCGAGTCGGTCGATCCATCAACCACCCGAGTCCCTGGGGATTGGTGAATGGCTGGCTGGATCCAGCATCCTACGTGCTGCCGCCACCACGGCAGCGGGGGACTCTTCCATGACGTAATGCCCGGTCTGCTGCAACCGTTCCACCGACGCGTGGGGAAAGATCGCGTGCATCCGCTGCAGGCATCGAGGAGTGAAACACCAATCCTTCATCCCCCAGACCAACTGCGTCGCGATGGGTGGCAATTGTTTTAGCCCGGTCTCTAGATCGCCGAGCACCTTCCAGGTGGGATGGCTTTGCGTCATCGGAATATCGCGCACGAATCGGTCGATGGCGATACGCCGTGCCGGTTCCTGATAGGGTGCCAAAAGCCCTTGGGCACTCACTGGCGACAGCCCCTCAGGCCGCTCCATCGCCATCCAGATGGCAGCGCGAGCGAACGCGTTGTGCTGACGAATCGCCCAGGATCCAACCCAAGGCAATCGACAGGCGGCGATTCTCAGTGGAATCCACGCCAGCGGAGGAGGAAACGCGGCAGTATTGAGGATCAGCAGCTGTTCGAATCGCTCCGGCACCCGCCGGTACGCCCCCAATCCAATCGCTCCCCCCCAATCATGCACCACCAGAAGAATCTTCTTTAGGTCATGCCGTTCCAACCAGCGGACCAGATTATCGGTGTGCGTCTCAAGGGAATAAGGATAATCCTCCCCAGGTGCATCGCTGAGCCCACATCCCAGGTGATCGACCGCAAGAACGCGATTTCGGTCGCCCAGCGCCGCAAGCAGCTCCCTCCAGTAGAACGACCAGGTTGGGTTTCCATGGACGCAAACGACGGGCCGTTCCCCCACCCCCGCTTCGACGTGATGGTATCGCCACCCATCCAAGTCGGTCCAATACGACTTAAACGGATATTCGCTGCGCCATGCTTCTGGATGCAGGGGATGGCCAGAACGATCCCTCTGCGGCCGGTTGTCCCCGGTAGTCCCCCGGTTCAACGGTCGAACAGCTTCTTGATCGAGTACAGCGTCACCGCTCGACCTGCCTTGGCGATCGATGTAGTGAGGGGGATTTCTTTGGGGCAGACGGCCACGCAGTTCTGGGCGTTCCCGCAGGCAGCAATCCCCCCAGGCTGCATCAGCGCCTCCAGCCGCTCTTCCGCCAGATTCCGTCCAGTTGGATGGCCATTGAAGAGGACGGCCTGCGAGATCGGCGCGGCACCCAGAAAGCCCTGATCGTAAGCTTCCTTCTTCCTAGCCTGAAACTCAGCGTCGGTCTCCGTGGGCCTCTGTTGCAGTTCGATTTTGGTGTATTGGGGGCATGCTTCCAAGCAGCAACCACAGCTCATGCATTGGCTAAGCGGATACGCCTGCTCCTGATCGGATCGGCCGATCCGCGGCCCGGCTCCCATGTCGTAGTAACCGTCTGCAGGAACCCAGGCTTTCACCTTCTGAAGCCCTCGGAACAGTCGCGAACGGTCGACGCAAAGATCCCGGACCACCGGAAACTTGCTCATCGGACGAAGTTCAATTTCATTGCCCGACTCTTCCAGCAACCGGTCGACCAGGGCCGAGCAGCTCTGGCGCACCCGGCCGTTGATCACCATCGTGCAGGATCCGCAAACCTCTTCCAGACAACCGCAGTCCCAGGCAACCGGCGCCACCTTGCGACCTTCCGAGGTCATCGCGTTGGCGGCGACCTTCTGCAGGACGCTGATGATGTTCATGTCCGGTTCGTAGTCGACCTGATGACGCTCCCAGTAGGAGGGTTTTCCTGGACCATCCTGCCGCAAGATACGAACGTTGATTTTCTGGGGACGGGCCGTGCCGGCTCGGGACTCGTCACTGGGAGCAATCATGATGCCTGTTCTCGTCGTTGTGGATCCTGGGAATACAAACTTGGGTTCGATGCGTCTGATCGGCTATGGGATGATCAGCCGCTTGCGGCCGCAGTCAAGGAGGGCATGGCGGAGTATTCCCGCCCCTCGGCCCGCGCCTTCGCCTCCGATCGCTCACGCCAAACTTCCTCGATCACTTCCGCCCCCACCAGTCCATACAGTCGGGGCCGCGGCTCGATCAGCGAAGTATCGACGTCCTGATAATGAATCTCGGGTTCCGACCCTTGCCAATCGGCGATGGAGGACTTGAGGAATCGCTTGTTGTTGGCGACAAAGCGATCGCACCACTGCTCGGCCTGCCTCCGCCGCTCCCCGGGTTCCGTGCGGTGATATTGGGCATGGAGAACTCCGGTTTGAAGTGAGCCCCTCGGCATTCGTCGCGCATCCAGGCGCCTTTGACGATGCACATCGCCACCGGCACCATATCCTGAAGTGCCTTGGTGAAAATCACGTTCTGGTTGGTCCACTGCCCCGTATCGCTCAGGCTGCAACGCAGCGATCGCTCACGAATCTCACCCAGCTTCTCATAGGCCGCCTTCAACTGATCGTTGCTGCGGACCACCGTGGCGGCTCGCGTCATCAAATCGCCAAGTTCCTGGTGAATCAAATAGGGGTTTTCACCACCCTGGCACGCCAGCAATTGCTGGTGCCGCGTCTGATGACTGACCACCGCTCCTTCATAAATACCCGATGGCAGGTCGGCGACTGCCTTGTGATCTTTCATCCAGTGAACGATCCCAGGTGCCACCACCAAGCCGCTGAAAATGCAGCTCAGCAAGGAGTTCGCTCCAAGGCGATTGGCGCCGTGGTATTGGTAGTCACACTCTCCGATGGCATAAAGCCCTGGAACGTTAGTCATCTGGTTTTTAGGCGACCCCAGTAGCAAGCCACCTGAGGCCGATTTTTCGTATCCAACCCACAGG
>JBJSWM010000906.1:0-1107 GCA_046085865.1 Pirellulaceae bacterium | reverse complement strand
CTCCCCGTTGTCACGTGGGAACGCGACCTGAACCGTCACCTCGCGCATCGGTGTCACAAGTAGCTTTTGCATCGAGCTGGACAAACCCAAGCGATCAGCTGCTTCCTGAAAGTAACGCTGCGTCGCCTCCAAGGCCTTCATGGCCTCTCCTACCCCTTTTGGGTGCTTTTGTTTCGTGGAGTTGACTCTATCTATGGTATGATGGTGGTTCGGGAAGTCGTCTTCCCTTTGGCCTGAACAAGTTGCCGTTATCTTAAGCGGCCGCTTGTTTTTCGTGGGCAGTCGACGAAACAACAGCTGTTTTTTCTACATTCCCCGGGCGTGAGTCGCGGAATCAGCCAGTGGCGGGGTGGTGGGTATGACGATTTCGGCTAGCGAACTTTGGCAGCGGATGGTCGATCTGCAGGCGGCAACTCAGGCGGAGTGTCGTCAGTGGGCCGCCGATTGGATCGGTCAGTCCGGGTCCGATCAACTCGCCGATAGCTCGGCCATTCTTGCCTTCCTGATCCGCTCCGGGAGACTGACGCCTTACCAAGCCAATGCGTTGCTATCGGAGAGTCCGCCCAAGCTGGGATTCGGCGATTACCGGATTGAGGGTCCTAGTTCCGTATCCTGGTTGCGGGGATGGATGGATGCCAAACGAATCGGGTCTCCCCATCGCTACGCCATTTTGATTCTGGACAGAAATCTTCTAATCGCTCATCCCGACTGGGGACAGCGCCCGCCAAGCCTTCCCTGGGCGCGTCTGCAGGCTCAGATTCAGTCTCCTCGTCTTCAGGTGATCGAGTCGATCGGGGCCGCTCCTGGTGAGGTGATGATTGCGGTTCGCCACTGCAATGGCCTTTCGATGCAGCAGTCCAGTCTCCGTGGTCCGATTCCTTGGCAGACCACCGTCCGATGGGTGCTCGATCTGGCACAGTCACTGGTCCCTCTTCACGAGAATGGGTGCGCGCACGGTCGTATTGGTCCGGCGTCGCTGCTTGGCGATCGGGATGCCGGGTGGACGTTGCTGCGCGAGCCGTTGTTTCCTCCGGTGAGCCCTCTGCTGAGTCGTTCTAGTAGCTACTCGATCGATGCCTGGAAGCAACCCTGTGCACTTCGCGCTGC
>JBJSWM010000905.1:0-4000 GCA_046085865.1 Pirellulaceae bacterium | reverse complement strand
GGCCCAACTGCCGACTACGGTCGACCAAGAAAGTGATTTCGCGTTCTGTGAATTCTCCGTCGACGGCTGCCATAATGACCATGTTGCGGAGATGGTGAATTGAGTCCATTGGAGATATGTCCTGTCTCTAGCAATTTGATTTTGATTGGTCACTGAAGTTTAAGCTAATGGAGCCCTGTGAATGAGGCTAGTAGGCAGACACCGAGTTTCCTAGTCAGGGTCGACGGATGAACTCGGCTGCATAGCTGCGCACGTGTCGGCCGTTGAGCACATGCACGGTTCGAAGCTGTTGTATCGACTCGGAGCTGAAATGACTCCAAGGGACATGAATCAGCGTCTTGGAGAATCGCTTGGCTAGCCTCTTCCATCCTGATCCGGGTGGAATCCAGCTGGCGATAGCGACTTGGCGATTGTGCGAGTGCAGACAAGCAGCAGCCACCAGTCGCTCCTCTAACGTTGTGCAGAAATCGAGTCTTCGATCGGTCCAAACATTCGGAACCGAACGTGGCGGAAACAGGAATAGGACACCGCCATACTGCGCCATGCAGACCCCGGGCCCCACGATATTGTCGGCGAAGGACGTTGCAAAGAAGCCTAATGTCGACTCCTCCTGATGTTCTGCGTACCATGTGGTGCGCCACGGGTAGATGCGAGGGTCGGCGGGGCTGTCAAAGAGCATGACAGCCGCATCGATCTTCCCGATGCTTGGAGGAAGCACGCGGACGTAGACCGATCCATCATGCCATTGCCGCAAAGTCTCTCGGATGTCGAGCCCATCCTTGAAGCTGGTAGAAAACTTTTCACTTCTTGCAAGGTCAGCTCCCATGAGCGCACGAGCTCTTTCGACAACTCGAGTCCTGAAGCTTTCGATCCGAGCATCCTCTGGAGGCCAGGAGCATTGCTGCATCGGATTCCACTGTTTCCGCCAGAGGTGCTGCTGCCGGAGTTCCGGGCGGCGTTTAAGTTCCAGAGAACGCCAGATCTGGGGAGGGCCGGGCAAGCGATGGGTTGCCTGGACGACCTCGCCGTCCGGAAGACGCAGCTGGCCCCGCCCCATACGGACCTGCGGCCCGCTGGCCGGTGGAAAAGGATAGTGATTCGCGCGTTCGACGATGTGGAGAGCGTACTGGTCTCCTACGACCTGCTTTGCAGCGACCGCGATCGAGTAGAGATCGGGGGTCATCCGCTTCTCGATGAGGGTCAGGTTGCGCATGTATTGGAGGGCTTTACGGAGCAGGGCAGGGGGGATCTTCCGGCTACGGCCTTTGAATTCGTCGTAGTAGTGGCTTCGGCCCTCGAGGAGGAGTTTCTTGACGCCATCGATCGAGAGGTTTTCGTCATCTTCCAGAGATTGCCGAGCTTCTTCATAGTATCCAGTGATGCGCGGCAGTTCTCCGAATAAAAATAAGAGAGATCTTGGATCGACCGCAAACCACTGTGGATCAGATACCGAATTGGTATCTTCCGATTCCTCCGCATCGATTGGTTCGAAGTCTGCGTGAGGTCGATGCAGATACCAATCGCGAATCCAGGACCACGACTGGATACTGCAAAGGCACACAATGTTGTTGTATCGGCTTCTCAGCTGCTTCAGTCGACTGGAGACTGTTCGCAACTGGCGGTCCACTCGCGGATCGCTGGGGCGTGGAAAGTGAGGCAAAAGAGCCGCAGCAAAGGCTGCAATGGAAACATTTCGAAGAGCATAGGGGTCGGGCACGATCGATGCATCCGACACGAACTCTGGGGATTCGATATCCAGATATTCGATCGGCACACGTTCGCCAAGAGCCCAGCGAATTGCCGCGATGACACTCTGGCAGGGATCGATGGCTACGTAGGTAGATTCAAAGATCTCCTTAGGTGAATCATCGGGATCGTTCGGTTGCCAGTCGCTCACGCCCCATCGATTAGGCCGTTGGACGACGATCGAAGGGGACGGAAGCAGCGAGACACCATGCTCAACGGGCTGCCGGAACGATTCTGGTAGCGGTACCGCAACACAGTCGATGGGATGGTCCAGCAGCCAGCGGCGAACAGCGATTGCGGAATCACCACTGCCATGCACCACAGGTAAAAGCCATAGACCATCGTCGAGTCGCAGGGGCGCGTCTGACTTGATGCAGTTCATGGTGTTCTCGTTTTTGCGTTGCGGAGGCCGACTGGGGCAGATAGCCAAGACCGAGCGCCCAGTGAGGCGTGAAATACTCTCTCAAGGGGCGAGTCGTTCCAGCAACCAACCGGACTCTTGTTTTCGATACTGGTAGCGATCATGCAAGCGGCTTGGCTTGCCTTGCCAAAACTCGAACAAGTCGGGGCGAAGCAGAAAACCACCCCAATGGTCCGGGCGAACAGGTGGATGGTCGTCCGCTTGGCTCAGCATCGCCGACACAGCATCTTCTAGACAATGGTCTTCTTGAATTACAGAAGATTGTGGCGAGGCGATGGCGCCGCACTGACTTTCGATCGGGCGGGAGTAGAAGTACTGATCGGAAATAGAAGGTGAGGCTTTCTCGACCGAGCCCTCAATGCGTACTTGCCTTTCCATCATCGGCCAATAGAAGTTCAACGCGGCTTGGTTGCAGACGGCCAATTGCTTTCCTTTTCGGGACTGGTAATTGGTGAAGAAGAGGAATCCTTGGTCGGAAAACCCTTTCAGCAGAACAATTCGACTAGTGACAGATCCCTGAGGAGTGGTGGTTGATAGAGTCATGGCATTGACTTCCCACCAATCGGGCAGACTCTCGAGGGAACACATCGTCTCAAACCACTCTCGGAACTGATCCACCGGTTCGCTTTTCATCTGCTCGCGCTCAAGCGATCCCATGCGATAGGTCTTTCGGAATTCATGGAGGGTCATTTTTTGGTACGGTTTTTGCCGTTTCCCTGGATGGAATGAGCTGGTTTGGTCAAGGTGGCAGGTAGGGATGTTTTCGGCGGCGTCGTGCTGTACAGCGAATTGTATCGGGAATTTAGGGTGATGAAGAATCGCTTCCAGAGAGCTCTTACAAGACAGCCGCTGACCGGTCAGTTGTTGGTGGCCACGGATTGCCATGGGCCAACAGGGCCTCTAGCGAGGGCAGTTTGCCTTTTGGTGGAACATGGTGAACTGGGTACGGTCGGCTTGGTCCTCAATCGTTCTGTTGCCTCGGATCTGCGTCCACTTTGGAACCAGTTGGCTCAAGGGGCCGAGAGTATCAGTTCGCCTCCGGATCGGATTTACCTGGGTGGACCCTTGAACGGGCCTATGGTGGTCGTTCACGACGACGAAACTTCGGCCGATGGAGGCAACGGCTTGGGGTTGTTCTTCTCGGCTCAGACGGAGACGCTGCGGCGATTGGTAGCAAGCCCTCCCGTTCGCTTTCGATTGATAGCGGGATGCCTGCAGTGGCAACCAGGAGTCGTGGAGGAGGAAATTGCGGTATCGAAATGGCTTTTAGCTCCAGCGATCCCAGAAATTGTCTTCGAAGACGAACGGCTGATGTGGGGCAGGGCCCTGCAGTTGGCTGGCAGCCTGCAATGGCATCGCATCACCGGCATCGAGCAGTTTCCCATAGATCCTCACTTGAACTAGAAACTGAAAATCACCTTTCCAATCGGTGCCACCCACCTTTCCAATCGGTGCCACCCACCTTTCCAATCGGTGCCACCCACCGATTGGGAAGGCCGGGTTGGGGGTGTGGCTAGCATTCGGGAGACAGCAGGAGACGGGAGTGCGGTTTACGTACCTGTCGAATCAGATTCCGCCTCTTTTTGGGGGCGATGTCCTCGCCAGGAATTGCTAAACACAGCAGTTCCTCTAGCAACATCGCGCAGAGGCAAGGATGCGGCTTTGCCGGAGTCCACAGTCGTCCGTGGCAACACGAACTTAAGCTAGCAAGTGGACGTGGCTTCCAAGCAACAGACTTCCACTGCGCGCTGGCCATGATGCCAACGCCGACCACTTCGGGACGCTGACTGACGGAGACTGCGACTGAGGCCCACGCGATCGCCACGGAAGTAA
>JBJSWM010000904.1:0-6223 GCA_046085865.1 Pirellulaceae bacterium | reverse complement strand
GCTGCGCTGAGTACGAGTCCAGCTGCGCTGAGTGCGAGTACGACTGCCAGCGCGAATATTCGACTGAAGAGCGAGGGCCTGATTGCCCGGTAGTTCACTGGGCGCGACGCGGTAAGGCGTCAGGGCGGTGTGGATTCAGGTGACCGGTTCTTGACTTGACGGCTCGGATCGCGAGTTGGCGGGAAGGCGAATACCGAGAAGTTTGATGAGGGCGACTCGGAGGTCGCGAACCTTCAGTGGCATGGGGAGCAGGATTCGTTTGGGGCCGGCTTCCGCGCTTCGGATGATGTGCTGCTGCTTGCGATCGACCAGCAGGATAGCAGGCAGATCGCGCAGGTGGGGCAGTTCCAGCATCCGGTTGAAGGCGTCGAGCGCCAGGTTGCCCAGTTCCGGTGCGCTCAGAATCAAGCAGTGCGCTGGAGCGGGTTCTTCGGGCGAAAATCGCTCCAGTGCCCGCGCCGGATCGCTGAAGACCAAAACGCGGTAGCCTCGACTTTTCAATTTCTCTCGCACCAGATCCTGCAGATCCATCTTGCTTTCGACCAGCATGACGCTGAAGCCGTTTCCTTCGAGGAAATCCTCTTCGGGGGGAGTTGTTTCCGGGGTGGCGGCTGGGTCCGCCGTCTTGGTGGAAGTGGATTCAGCCGCCTCCAGTTTGCGGAGCGTCATCTGGATTTCGCCGAGCATTTCGGCTGGGGTTTGATACCGGCGCGTGGGGTCGATTTCCATTGCCTTGCTGACGACCGAAAGAACGGATTGGGGCAGGTTGGGGATGATCGTGCCCAGCGGTTTAACCTCCCGGAAGCGGCTGACATTCAATCGCGCCAGGCGGTCGCGAGTTTCGGTCAAGGGGGAAGTCCCTGCCAGGATGTGATAGAGGATACTGCCGGCAAAATAGAGGTCAGATCGAACATCGTCCTTCCGGACGCCCGTACCTCGCTCCAACGCCGCGTAGTCGATCGCTCGGGCACTAGGGCAATCGGCCAGGGCTTCCGGTGTCGAGGTATCGGCCATGGCGGCCAGACCGAAGTCCACCAATTTGCAGCGACCGGATGCTGAGACCAGGACGTTGGAAAGCTTCAGGTCGCGGTGGGTGATGCCAAGCCGAGAGGCGTGGTCGAGTCCCGAGCAGACATCGGCCATGATCTTGAGCGCGGAGATGGGGTCGAACTGCTTTCGGATCTTGAGAATCTCGCGGAGCGTTTCCCCCTCGACAAACTCCATGACCAGGTAGGGGGTGCGGGAATCGTTGACGATGTCATAGATCGAAACGATGTTGGGGTGGCGAAGTTGGAGCCCCATCTTCCCTTCGCGAAGGAACTGTTCCACCTGTCTGGGGTCGTCTCGGTGCCGGCGCCGAAGCACCTTGACTGCCACCACGCGCCCAGTCTCGCGGTGGACCGCGCGATAAACACGCGCGAACGTACCGGCCCCGATCATGTAGAGCACTTTGTAGGGACCGTAGAAGAACCCCAACCGCTCGCCCGTCAGGAGGCGATCGAGCTGAAAGTTGGTGACAACGCCCTTGCGAAGCAGAGAGCTCTTGAAGGTTTCCAGATCGATATTCGCGCGACGCAATTCCGCCCAGACCTGATCGATCTGTGAAGAATCGGCCAGACCCAGATCGATGATGCGTTGTGCGAGTGACTGTGGAGTGAATTCCATGCGAGGGATCCAGAAGGCAGCGGGCGCGCCGCGGACCCGAGGCACCCGGTAAGGCGTGTTGGTAGCTTGGTGTCAGGACAGTCCCTGGTCGTTCACACGATCGGATCAGCCGACTGGGGGGACTGTCTCTTTAGAGTACGTCAAGGAGGCCGGCTAAGCAAATGGTGAGCGGTCTGGGGTGAGGAGCCAACAGAGAAATGATGAATCTGGGGGTTCGGTCGTTCTCGCTGGAACTGCTGGCCGGGATGAGTCGATTTTGCCACCGGAAGGGGAGGCTGGATCGATCAAGGGGTATCGGGTTCGATGGATGGGGTGGCGATCAAGGAGCCTCGCAACTGCGGATCTCCGTCCAGCATCAAATAGGCGCATTGCAATGCGTTGATTCGGTGCATCCCTTCCCCACGTTGTTCGAAGAAGATACGCAAAGGTTCGCGTGAGGTCTGCAGTCGTTCCAGCACCACGGTCACCGGGGCATGGTGGCTGTTGGGCACCAGTTGAAGAAGCTGTCCGGAGGAAGGACCGGAGATGCTGTCGTAGACCAGCAAACCCGCCTGAGGCTGGTTGGAGCATTGGATGGTTTCGACCTCAAGTTCGATGCGGACCAGGGACCCGGGTGGTACCGAGATGGGAGGCGTCGCCAGACGCAGGACACTTCCGCCGTAGCCGCCAGCCAGCGACTGACCTTGCCGGCTGCTGGCGGCCAGAGCGATTCGGGAGGGTTCGTTGGGGCGGTCGGCAGCGAGAATGTCGACTCCACTGTTGGCGATCGATTCCAGTCGACGGTCGATTCTCCAGTCGGCTCCCATCATCGACGCCAGGGAGGTAGCAGGCCACTGCGGGATCGGCAGATTCTGCAGCGGGCGGTTGGCGAGCGATTGACGGGATTGCCAAAAGAGAGGGAGGTAGCCGACGCGTTCCAGCCAGGGATTGGCCTGCGGTTGCTGGTAGCCTGTCATCGCCCGTTGCCAACTGGATCGCACGACTCGGCAGGCTCCGGCGCTGGCGAGTTGGAGTTGGGAGACCGCAGCGCTCCATTCGGCTCGCGATTCAAGGAATTCCGATCGCCGTACCAGGGCTTGGCAATCGGCCAAAGTGCGCCACGCCGGGTCGTCGGGTGGGACCGGTTCGGTGATCAGGCACCACTGCGCCACCCGCATCAGCTGTTCGGCCTGCAGCGATTCGATTTCCAGCATGGCACGAGCGGTCGCGGTGGCGCGTTGCTGAAGGTACTCGGTGGCGCGGGCGTTTCGGGTGACGATGATGCACTCGATGAACCCAGGCCGTTCGATCGTCGCCACGGCATCCTTGGGGCCTACCAGCTGGGCGATCGGTTCCAGTCGTCCCTGGGAGATCCGGAAGGCCTGAGAGGCGTCGGTCCAGCCGGGCAAAGGCAGACGCAGCACATCGGCCGAGGGGGGCATGGCGCAGTGCCCATCGTGAACCCCTTCGGTCCAGAGGAGAATCATCTGGCTGTCCGATAGCGCGTGGATCGAACCACCGTAGCCTTGCGGGCGGAGGGTGGTCAACGGGACCGGCGTGGTGGCTCCTTGCACCCAAGGCTGGATCCACTGAAGTTCCAACTGCGCGGCGCGCAAGAAGGCGACGCGTGCTTCGCTTTCCGGCTCCCCGGCATCCAGCGGGCTCCAGGATCGAAAAAGCCATCCTCGGGCGCCGGCAGCGATCGTGCGATACATCTGCATCCGCGCCTGAAGGATATCGAAACCATGCAACTGCCTAGTGGTTCCACTCCCCAGGATCCGCTCCATCGCCTCCGTCTGCTCGGTGAATTCCAAGGTGGGCTGCAACTGGATGGTCGTCAATGGAATCGCGTAGCCTCGGGTTCTTTCGAAGGCGCTTCGCAACAGGTCCACCTGCTGTCCGCCATCCCGCAGGGTGGTCGGTAGCGGTGCAGGAAGGGAAAGGACGTCGGATAGCCGCGCGTAGTTCCAGTCGTCTTCCATCACTTCCGCCAGAGTGGGACGCTGCAACGGTGAAGGGAAGAGCGCCGCTCGGTCACTGATCGTGCGAACCGAATCGATGTGGTTGTGGTCCAACCCCGTTCCTAGCGACCAACCAATCACCGGCCGATAGCTCGACCACCGCTCTGGAGGCGGCGTCACCTCCGGCGGGGGCGCGACGACGCGTAGGTTGGCCTCGGCTGCCTGGTCCAGCCACGCCTCGTCAGGTGCCTGATCGAGGACCACTCCGGTGACCCCAAGAGATGCCAGCCACGAGAGATTCTCTCCTTGGTACTGAACCCATCGAGCCAATTTGCCACGGAGATCCTGGATCCTTTCGGTCCGTTCCATCGCGATCGACTCGGGTGAAGCTTCTAGTCCCACCTGAAGGCTAGGATCGGAAGGAGCCGAGGGGGCTTGGTCGACTTCCACCAGGGCATCGGCTGCTAGGTCGTCGATCTGGATCCTCGCCACTCCAGGGCCGCTGTAGACATCCAGCACCATCGCGTCGATGTAGGCTCCTCGCAAATCGATCTGGGGGCCATACTGACTGCGTAAAATCCGCTGCTGCTCCAACAGCAGACGCAGGGGATTGCTCACCTCCACCATCGTCCACTGGCCACCCAGCGACGAAGGGGATCCCCAGAGAATCGTCGTCAGCCGATTGCGTGTAGTCGGGTGGATGGCATCAGGAAAAACGACTCGCAACCCCAGTTTCAGTCCCCTCGCGGCGGCTCGGATCCAGACCGAACACTTCACCTCTTCGATGATCGCCGTGGGCCGAAGGGGATACTCCAGCCAAGTGTAGGTTCCAGTCTTTTGTACCAGTTCCACCCACTCGCTGGTCTGGCCTTCATGAGCCAGTCCGGGACGCAGTTCGTGGACGACCAGTCGCGCTTCGGTATCGCTGGCGGAGAGTTGCCAGCGAGCCACGCCCGATTCAAAGGGGTCTCGGAGTTGAGCGAACGAGGGGAGACATAGAAGGGTCGCCCAGACAAGGCAACCGATCCAGATGCCTGCACGTAGCCCGACCGACCCGGATGGTCCGCCGGGGGCTTGAAAGATCCAGATGTCGCCACGTCGCTGCATCGCGTCGATCCGAATTCGGGGTGCATCTGGGGAAGGGGAAAGGAAACTACGAAGCGGAATAGGAGCGGTCGATCCGATCGCCTGCGAAGAGCTTGTTTGTGGACTTGCTTAGGCCGGCGGATTCGGGCGGTTTTCCAATCGACTGGGTAGCAAAACCGGACGCTGGTCGCCAGAGAGATCGATCGAAAGCCTAGAGAAATCGCGACTTCATTGTTTTATGTGAACGAATCTTGATCGATCCTTCACCGTTTTCTCGGCTGTGAAGACGGGGCGCGTGGGTAACTTGTAGAGGTCAAGTCACCAAACCGGGTTCTCCCAGTCCGATCAATCGCTCGTCCTTTGCGAAGCTGTCGAAACACAGGAGTTTCTGCGATGATCCGCCGTAGCCTTTTGCTCATTGCTTTCATGCTGATGTCATCCTCCGTGAAGGCGGACATCGTGACGCAGTGGAACTTCAATTCCTCCACTCCCGATGCAAATGCCGCCACGGGTACTCTGACCCCCAGTGTCGGGGTTGGCACCGCCAGCTTGCTTGGTACGACCAGTACTTTTGCTAGTGGTTCGGCCAACGGTGGATCGACCGATCCAGCAGGAACGAATGACAACAGTGGGTGGAATACCACCACCTACGCTGCCCAAGGGACTGGGGATCTGTCACGTGGGGTTCAGTTTGGTGTTTCGACAGTGGGATTTCAGGACATTCAGGTCACCTGGGATCAGCGCCACAGCAATACCTCCTCTCGGTTTTGGGCATTGCTTTACACAACGGATGGATCGACCTGGAACACCTTTTCGGCAACTGGTGCGGGCACCGATTCTGGTCTTTATGCTGGGGTAACGGGAGATATTTGGTTCAATCAGCGAACGGCCGACTTGAGCGGCATTGCGGGAGTGAACGACAACCCGAACTTTGGCATTCGTATCGTCGCCTCATTCGCTCCCGGACAATCTTCTTACACCGCCAGCAGTCCAACCGGCACCTATGCCACCTCTGGCACTGCCCGTTTTGACATGGTGACCATCAGCGGTTCGATCAGTGCAATCCCTGAACCCAGTTCGGTCTTGCTGACGGCGGCGGTTGCCTGTGGCTATCTTTCGCGGCGCCCCTGGCGTCGCAAGTTGGCCGTCTGAGATAGGTCTCGGCGATTATCCGTCGTCGCAACTGGCGGTGAACTGGTTCAGAGTTCCTCTCGCTGCCGACGCCGTTGTTCGATTTCTTGCAGAGTGTAGACGGGGCCTTGATTGCAGCCTGGGCAGTGGCGTGCGGTCTGCTGCCACGCCTTGGGGTCCTCGAGATTGAATTTGAGGGCTGCGGCCAAGACGGCGAAAAATGCCCGAGCGGCTTTTTACCAACGATCCTTGGGCGGTGCGGGAAGCCTTGCCAAACCAAAGGGTTGGGCACCAAAGGGTTGGGCTCCTGGGAACATGTCTTCCCTTCGCCTGATGGAGAGGAGCCTGATGGAGAGGAGTAAGAGCCAGAAGTCCGGAAGATCTTACGGTTTCGAGGAAAG
>JBJSWM010000903.1:0-1263 GCA_046085865.1 Pirellulaceae bacterium | reverse complement strand
CCTTCCAGTTCCAGCGGGGCCTTCCCCGGCAGAGCCGATCCGTCGGTGTTGAACTGTTCCGGTATGGCCGAGGAGAGATCGAGCAACGGGAGGATACCGATCCAAGGGGTTCCCGGTTTGGCAGGCTCCAACTTTTTCTGCTCGAACGCCAGTCGAAACGCAGGAAGTTCCGTCGAGACGCTCATCAACCAGTGCAGTCGCTCCCGCCATGCACGGTTGGACAGAGCGCTGGAGTTGGTTTCTCCCAGCAGTGTGGTGGTCTCGCTGATCGCTTTACTCAACCGCACCACCTGGGGGTCGGCCGCCAGTTTGGCCGGATCGATCGCCTCGCTGCCTCCCGCCGTCGCCTGCGAAAGCAGTGTCAGCGCCTCCAGCCAGCGATTCATGGTGACGCTCAATTGCGACCTGCCATCGCTATTCCTCAGCACCCCATCGGACGCTGCCGTTCGATCGGCACTCTTGGATGAGCTATTGGATGAAGGATCCACCGGATCCAGCTTGGAAGTGGAGGGGCTGCCGCTGGGGCGACTTTCCGTGTTGTTCCCAGGAGGGTCGTTCTTTGCAGGTTCTTTGGTGAGGGGGCCTTCAAACTTTTTGCGAAGCCCATCGTCCAAACCACTTCCGCTCACCTCACTTCCGTCTTCACGATTGGTCGTATTGAGGATGGCCACTTTGCGGAATTTCGCTGGGACGACCCAAGGGAGAACTCGACCCACTGCAGGACCTGCGCCGGCGACGTCTTTTCCTAGAACGTGCCATACCAGCAGCAGTCCGACCGGGATCGCCGCCAAGCCGCCAGCGATCACTTGCATGGCCGAGACCAGAGGGGACTTCTTTTCCTGAATCTTTCGGATGAAGTCATCTTGAGTTGCCGGTCGCAGGCGATCCCAGTTGATCTTGGCAGCATCCACACCCTGGGGGCCAGTACCCAGCAACGAAGTGGTTCCACCACCTGTCCTTGCTTCCGTCTCCGTCTCGTTCGACATCGTCCCCAAACCGACCGGACTTTCCGTCGATCCGGTACCCGCGGTGGAGGACGATTCAGCGGCCTCCATCTTGGACTGCCCGGTCAAAATCTTTCCAACGAAATCGTCTGTGCCGCGATCTTCGATCACGAGCCATTGACGCTGAAGACCTTTGACCAGATCGTAGGCCTCCAGTTCATGCTGGCATAGCGGACAACGAAGAATGGCTTGATTCGAAGCGCGTGTGGGGGGGCGGAGCAGGCTGTGGCACCCCGGACAGGGGAGGTAGATCGGCATG
>JBJSWM010000902.1:0-1712 GCA_046085865.1 Pirellulaceae bacterium | reverse complement strand
CCTGACGAAGGAAGGGCACCTCGTCCGCATCTTTCCCGCGGCGGAACCATTTCTGCAGGCGCTGCTGGACGAGCGGACCGAGAGGCCGCAGCTGCTGATGTTGGATGTGAGATTGCCGGGCGAGAGCGGTATTGAGGTGCTGCGGAGAATGTCGAGCGACTTTCCGCAGATTCCGGTCATCATGATGACCGCGTTCGGCGATCTCAAGGTGGCGGTCGACGCGATTCAGGGTCGGGCCTTTGAGTATCTCACCAAACCCTTCTCCCTGGAGGTTGGGCTGCACACGATCCAGCGTGCGCTGCAGCAGATTCCTCTGAATCGACCGACGCCCGATTCCGAAATGATCCGGCAGTTGAGACAAGAGACGCTGCTGGGTAACTCTCATTCGATGCAGGAGGTCTACAAACAGATCGCCGTGGCCGCCAACATCGAAACTCCCGTCTTCATCGAAGGGGAGTCGGGGACGGGTAAAAGTTTGGTCGCCGCGATGATTCACCGTTTCAGTCGACGATGTGGCGGGCCGTTCCTGGGCTATCGGACCGTGGAGGAATCCAGAAACCAATGCTCCGCAGACCTTTTCGGTATGGCGATGGCCACCAATGAATCTCCAGTCCAAACAGGTCTCCTGCAACTTGCTGCCGACGGCACGTTGGTGATCGAGGAAGTGGGTGGCCTTCCGGCCGCAACGCAGTCCCAGATTCTTGCCTCGCTGGAAACCGGCAGCTTCACTGCGGTCGGAGGATCTCGGCCAATCGATCTGAGAGTGAGGTTGCTGTTCACTTCCATCCATGGCCTGGAGACACTGGAGGGAGACGGTGACCTTGTGCCCGCTCTGCGCTCCCAACTGGATGTCTGCGTGATTCGAATTCCCCCGCTGAGAGAACGAATCGAAGACATTCGGCATCTGATTGATGGGTTTCTCGCGGTTGCCTCCGATGGCCAGCCCATGGCGATCACGGAGCCGGCCATTGAGCAACTGGAAAGCCGTTCCTGGTTCGGAAATGTCCGTCAACTGCGCCAAGCGATCCAGTACGGAGCGGTACGAGCCAAAGGGGGTGTCATCCAGCTGGAAGATCTGCCGATCGAGCTTCGCCATGAAAGTTCGATACCCGATACTCACGACCAGATGCTGCGAACCGCCACCAAACGATGGATCAGCCAGCGATTGGTCTCCCTCCCCAACGATGCAGCCATCCACTCAACCACCCAGGAGGGGTTCCTCTATGAGGAGTGCATCGCTTTGGTCGAAGAGGCGTTGATCGAGCAGATGATGCAGGAGATGGGGGGCAATCGAGCCGCTGTGGCGCAAAGGCTTGGGATCCACCGCAGCACGTTGCGACAGAAAATGAAGAGATTCGGCCATCACAACTGGGATTCGTGAACAAAGTGCGCTCGGTCTGGACAATCCTTGTCCAGACCGTTTCAAAAGCTACTCTCCAGCACTTTCTAAGAGTACCATCTTTGGATCTTGAGACGATTTCCCGGCCACGCAGCTTCCTAGGCGGGGATGGTGACTCCTTGGTGAGGATTTGTTGGAGAGCAGCAGCATGGTGGCGGCCAGTCGGCTTGCGATGGTCCGGTCGAAGGGGTTTACCCTGGTGGAACTGTTGGTGGTCATTGCGATCATCGGAGTCCTCGTGGGGTTGCTGCTGCCAGCCGTTCAGGCAGCGCGGGAAGCGGCCAGGAGAGCTCAGTGTGCCAACAACCTGAAG
>JBJSWM010000901.1:0-9059 GCA_046085865.1 Pirellulaceae bacterium | reverse complement strand
CCTTTGCTGCGCAGGACACCATCGAAAAGCGATTCCTCTTCGGCCAGCGCCCTGGTCAGTCGATCTGGATGGGTTCTTCGGTTCATTTCGTCGGTCGTAGCTTTGCTTTTTCGTACTCGATGCCCCAGTGTCCCAGCGCTTCTTTTGGAGTACGAGTAACATTTCATTGCATACGAGCAAGAGTACGATGAGAAGCTTGGAGTGTTGCGCTGGGGGATATACTCTCCAAAGCGACGCGATCGGTCCGGAAGATAACGATAGCAGAGCTGCATCGGCTCTATCCTGAATTGAATCTTCTTCCATCGCTGGAGCGTTTCCGCCAGCAGTTTCAAAACGGAATGGAGGTGCTGGAAAGGTACATGCAACCAACCGATATGGGGCGGTTGCTTCTCGAATCACTCAAAACCTGTCGATGATGAGTACCACTGACCCATGGGATGACAAGTTGGGCTCATCGACATCGCAAGAGATCGGCCGCTGATCGCAGATCGGTGGATGCTGATTCTTCTGGCGCCCCGGGGATAAGGACCGCCAACGTTGTCGAAGGGAGAGAAAGTGAAGGAGAGAAATGAGACGATGAGCTGTGAGGATGCATCGAGGTACAGTCGACTCTCCGCATGGGAGCCCATCACCCCCCATGCGTCGAAAGAAGTTCGGCGTATTGCAGTGCCCAGCTGTCGATCGCTTTCCGGAATGGATCCAAAGAGGCTTCCGTGATCGGCTGGAAGAAGGTTCGGACCAACACCTCGCGGTTGGCGATCGTTCCTTTGGCGTGCAGATCGAGCACTGCTAGGTCGTGAAACGGCCGGACGGCGATCTCCAGGCGGCTGTACTCTGTCCGTCGCACGCCCGCCTGCATCCGCAGGTTGTCTCGGAAACAGGCGGCCCCCCAGCCTCCTTCCCCGAAGACGGTTTCGTAGCGAAACCCAGGGACATAATCGGCCAGCGAGCGGACAACCTTCTCGATCTGCTCGGATAACTCCAGGCGGTACTGCGTGTGGAGTCGCCGCAGACGATCCAGTTCTTCCCGGCGAAGGGCTTCGTCGCGCCCCGCCTCTTTCCCCTTCTGATTTCCCCGCTCGATCGCCTGCCGGAGCCGTTCCTCGAAATCAGACATCCGACCCCTCAGCCGATTCCGCCGGATTGGGAGGCGCCGAAGGGGATGGCTCCTGGTTGGGAGGAGCTCCCGTAGCCGATGGCTCTTCGCGTTTGCCTTGGTAAAACTGCATCAAATCGGAAAAGGATCTCAGCGGCTCCTTCCCCTTTTGCATCGCATCGCTGATCGGTGCCGAGGGCTTGGGCCTTTCTACTTTCGGGCTGGGCTTGGTGGCCGGTGCCGTATTGGACGACTCAAGGTTCTCCGCCCGCTGCGGCTTGCGTCCCTGCTGAAAACGGCCATTGCCACCGCGGCCGCCACCACCGCCACCAGCACCAGCACGATCGGGGCCGGACGACGAGCGACCTCCGGGGCCACCGCGATCGGACCGACCTCGAGGTGGTCCGTTCCCCTGGGAACGCGGAGCCCCTGGTTTGGCATTGCGGTCTCGTCCGTCCCGGTTGTCGCGCCCATCGCGTCGGGGCTGCATCCGTTCGGCCGCCATCGCCGCTGCCTGCTTCTCTTTCGCCTCCAGCGATTGAGGCGAGATCGCTGAGAGCACCACACGGCGTCGCTTGGAGTCGACATTCAGCACCCAGACCTGAATCAAGTCTCCGACCTGGACTACCTGATTGGGGTCCTTGATGAAATCAGACGAAAGGCGACTGATGTGAATCAAACCGCTGCAGTCGGGACCTAGATCAACGAAGGCTCCGAAATCGGCCACTCCAATCACGACGGCCCAAGCCGACATGCCGGGTTGGAGATTTTCCAGCGTCGGAACGCCGTCCAACAAAGGTGTTCCTGGCTGGTTGTCGCGAAGATCCCGATGTGGCTGTTGAAGGGCCCGAGCGACGTAGCGCAGTCGCCCCCGCCCGACCTGCCAACTGCGAGCCAACTTCTCGACATCGATCGCCAACGCCGAATCGGCGACAGGTGCATCGACGTGGCAGCGAATCATTCGGACCTGTGGAATCGGAGCCGATGATGGCTCTTGGGACGCAGCTTGCGTTGAATCGGCTGCCGACTCGCCTGCGGAGGCGGTTGCCTCCGCCTCACTTGGATCATCCGACGAATCGATTTCCGCCAATGCGGCCGCTGCTTCCGCCATCTCCTCGGCAGTCACCGCCGGCTCCTCGGGTTCCGTCTCCCCTGGCAATTCGGAAGGGCTTTCCGTCAACGCTTCTGCTCTGGCGGTATCGGTTGGGGCTTCGGAGGCATCCTCAGAACTGATTTCCCCAAACCCCTCCGAAGGCTCGACGCTCTCCGTGGCGGTGCCTGCTTCCATGGGCGTATCGGTAGCATCCACGGCGGTCGCTGGTGCCGCAACCAGGGTCGGCTTGGTCCACCCCTCGGGGTTAGGAGAAGGTGCTGGGAAGAGGTTTTGAGCGATCAGGCGCTGAGCCAATCGGTAATCCTCGGGATGGACGGAAGTGCCATCAAGCGGCTCACTGCTCCCGAAGACTCGGAGGAATCCTAACGACTGCCGGAAGGTGGTGTCGCCAAATTTCTCCTTCATCCGGTCGGCGACCTGCTGACGAGTCGCCTCGGGCTGTTCCTGCCGGAAGTCGACCAGGGCTTCGGCGATCTCCGGCGTGATACCAGGCAGGGTCTGAAGCAGTTCCTTGGAGGCCGACCAATAATCAACACCTCGCTTGGCGATGGTGTCGCGGACCGATTCCTCCAGTTCCTGTTCCAGGAGGGTGTCGGGAACTTCCCGCTGAAAACTTCCCAGGCGAAGTCGAGCCGCATCGACCTTGAGCAATTCAGCGAGTGGATCCTGGAGTTTCCTCGCCAGCCAGACGGCCGCGCGATGGCGGCGAGATTGAGTCGGTAGTTCCGCCAAGCACTCCCGTGTCGCGCAGTACGCATCGGCACCCGCGCGGTCCACCATGGTCCAGGTCACATTCCCGCCCGACTGCTCCAACAGTTGCTTGATCGTGTGAATCAGGAATCGCCGAGCCGGACCATTTGAAAGAGCGACCAGAGAGACTTTGTAGCGGTGGATGATCTCGCCCAGCAGGACGACATTGGTTGCGACCAGATCCTTGCGACTGCTGCTGGCTGGTAGCTCGTCGGTGTGCAATACGTTCCCTTGGGGATCGATCACGGCGATTGGCGCCGACTTGGGGCCAACCGAATCGATCGCCAAAATGGTGCGCCCCGTTACCGGTCGCTGTTGCAGCGAGCTCTGTAACGATTCCACCGCTCGCTCAACCAAAGCATGCTGCGCTTTCTCCTCGAACTCCGCAAACAGATCCTGTTCCAGCTTGGGAAGGATCTGCTTGTTCATCGCTTCGACCACCAGATCATCCAACCAGGGACCGGCGGGATGTTTGGCCGAAGCCAGAAGCTCCCTGGCCGCCTGAATCAAGGGAGGATTGTCGTACTGCCAGACCAGTCGAGTCAGTTGGGAGCGAGTGCCGCGTCCCAGCATGACAATCTGGTAGGGGGTCAGTCGGTCGAGCGGACCTCGGAGCTTGGAGTAGCTGTCGAGGATGCCACGAAGCCAGCGACGTCGCTTTTGCCGAGGTGACAGTTTGGCGGCGCTGCGTGGAGCCGGTGTCTTGCTCTTGGCATTCGACTTCTTGCCACCGCGCAAGGGGCCAGACTTCGCCGCACCGAAGCGGACATTCTCATCGATTGAGTCCGATCGTTCCGTCGTCGGATCCACCGGTCCCGAACTCGCCTGTTCGTCACTGGCAGTCGCTTCCGGTGGCTCGGGCAAGCCGTTGTCCGAGCCAGTAGGTTCGATCGAAGGTGGCTGGGTGGGAAGCGACGACTCCGCCGAGGCAACCGGTTGTGGTTGCGAGACCGATGCTGTCCCATCCAAGCCTGGCAGATTCTCTGTGTCGTGCGGACCTGGTTGGTCTTGGATCAGTCGTCCAAAGCCGCATCCGGTCACTTCGGGTAGAGTCTGGCCATTGACGGATGGCTCCGGGGAGTCGCTAGGCGTTTCTACCGCGCCACTCTCATTCGCCTGTTCGTGGTTGTCGGGGAGGATTTCGACCGCGACCTGTGAACGTCGACGGAGCGCTGACGCGATCCGGTCCATCAGAACAGGGTCTTCGTGGAGGAGTAGTTGGATCCAGCGCCGCACCTGCGTTGTCAGCGCTCTGGCGTCCTCTTGACCTACTCCTGCCTGCTGGCCGACCCACTGTTCGACGTCCAGGGGACCTGCGCCTTGAAGAGCCAGCAGCGCCTGGCCGATTTTTGGAACCTCAGGCTGCTTTTCCGCTAGGGCACGTGCGCCTTTGCGGGAGCGAATGCCACGGGTCAGCAAATCGATTTCGGCAACCGACCGCGCCTGAATCAGCAGCGGTGCAAAGGCGTCATTCCAAAGCTCGTCGCGCCGCAGTTGCTCTGCTACCATCTCCCGATGCGATTCCAATCGCTCCTGATAGCGAAGGGCGCTTCGGAGTCGGCGCAGCGTCTGGTAGTCGAGTTGCCCGATTTCGTCGGACCGATAGGTTGCAAGGAACGCGGGAGAATACCCTTGTCGCAACAACTCCAGCGGACGCCGCAGGGATTCTTCCGATGCGCGAAGCGACCGCGCAATCGCTTTCAGATCGATCATAAATAGACGAAACCCATGAGCCCCGTAAGCCGAGCCAACATCCATGTGGCGCGCAGAGGAGCGAGGCGAGAGATAGATAGAAAAACCTGCAGGATTCCGGAATCTAGGGCAACCAAACCCCCTTGTCAAGCAGATCGCAAGCTCCTTCCGCACAAGCTTCCTATTCTTCCTATCTTGTGGAACCGGAAAAGTTTGGTGGAATCCCTGATGCTCGGGTTGCCGCCTAGTCGATGCTGAAGCTGCCTAAGGGATAAAAGGGTGAGCGGGAATGAGGCTCTGGAGGAGACGCGATCGGAGTCGATTGCGAGATCTCCGGCTGATTCCCTGCTCCCCACAAGTCGCTCACTCAACTACCTGCAAATGACGGAGCCCTCCAGCGATGGAATATCGATTGCAAAGCGGATCGAAGATGCCTAGTTCTTTTTCGGCTGGAGGGACAACGAGCGAGGGAGTCGCATTGCCGGATCGGGTCCCGATCACGTTTCGAGACTTTCAGCGGCTGGTTCAATGTGCGAGCGACCCGCAGCGAGCCTTTCTCGGTGATTTCGCGGATGACCTCCTTCAGGTGCCTCGCGATCTCATCGACGTGCTGGTAGCGGCTTCCGGGACCCGCTGATCGACATCGGAGGCCGGCACGGCTGGAGGACTGCCAGCCTGGAGAACAGCCAGCGAGGTGAGGGGCAGGGGAATTGGGAGCGGCTTGATGAGCGGATCGTCGGAATCGTCTTCCGAGCCATTGCTTCCGGAGGCGTTGGGAGAGGATGAGAAGCAGCGCCCGCAACCGGCCGATGAATCGTCATCCGACGATGCCTCGCGCGACTGGATCGCCGCGATGCGAAAGCTGGCAGATGAGTTGGAGCGGGAGTCGATCGATCGGGGCGACCTGAAGATTCTCCACCGAGCCACTTCGGAGCTGCATGATGCATTTCGCATTTTTAGCCCCTATCGACGGCGCCGCAAAGTGACGCTCTTCGGTTCGGCGAGGACCCCAGCGACGCACCCGGCGTACCAACAGGCCCAGTCGTTTGCATCGATGATGGCGGGGCACGACTGGATGGTCGTCACCGGATCGGGTGGCGGAATCATGGAGGCTGGCAACCGGGGCGCTGGCCGCGACATGTCGATGGGGCTGAACATACAGCTTCCATTCGAAGCACGCCCCAATCGCTACATCGATGGCGATCCAAAGCTGATCGAATTCAAGTACTTCTTTACCCGCAAATTGATGCTCGTCAAAGAATGCAGTGCTGCGGTCGCCTGCCCCGGTGGTTTTGGCACTCTCGATGAGATGCTAGAAGTGCTGACGCTGCTGCAGACGGGTAAGCAAACGATGATTCCTCTGGTCCTTCTGGATGCTCCTGGCGGAAGGTTCTGGCGCCATTTTGAGGAGTTTTATCGAGAGCAGTTGGAAGCGACCGGGTGGGTGGGGCTGCAAGATCGAAATCTGTTCCGCATCGTCGATCGTGCGGACGATGCGGTGGATGAGATCCTCCGTTTCTACAGGAATTACCACAGCATGCGGTATGTTGGATCGCGGTTGGTGCTTCGGATCCAAAGGCCGATTTCCGCCTCCCAACTCGTTCGACTCAATCGGCAGTTTGCTCATTTGCTTCTGGAAGGGGAGATCGAACAGAGATCCGCGTTCCGGCAGGAGGCCAATGAGCCGGAATTGGCGGAGTTGCCTCGTTTGGCGATGCGGCTGGATCGCCGTCAGGCAGGAGGATTGCGTTGCCTGATCGATGCGATCAACGGTATGGCCGATTAACGATCGATCGACTGTGGGAAGAGCCTCGAGGTCGCTTCGCTGCCTAGCAGTGGTAGGGTGGTCCCACGCTGGGCTGACTGAAAGGCTGTTTCGACCATTCTCTGGCCGCTCCAGGAGATTTCTTCACTGAGCGGACCGGTCGCCGGCACGTTCCTTTCGAAACAGTCCAAAAGGTATGCAATGGGATTGGAGTCGACCTCGGTCAGCGTATCGACTCCCAGGCGCATGCCTTCAGGATGGACTGCATCCTGGAGCACTAGATGCATCGCATAGTCATCGCTGCGGAGTGTTCCTTCGGATCCCACCAGAAGGAATCCGCAGGGTGGCTGAGTCGGATGATTCCAGGGGTCGGTGAACGTGCCCCAGCGGGTTTCCATGCGC
Source organism: Pirellulaceae bacterium (assembly GCA_046085865.1). Taxonomy (GTDB): domain Bacteria; phylum Planctomycetota; class Planctomycetia; order Pirellulales; family Pirellulaceae; genus JBEISR01. Next base: position 2,240 of record JBJSWM010000901.1, on the reverse strand, counting down.
GAGAGACCAAAAGGATATCGACAGATCGTAATCGAATGCTCGTCGACCTCCAGGTCTGCAGGTCGATCCGTCACGCTGGTCAGGTCGATGGGGAGCCGGCCTTCCAGAAACCAGGTCCCTAGAGTGGTTCCATAACCCAGGTAGTCCAGCAGCGATCCACCGCCGCTGGAACGTTGGTAAAACCAGCTACTTGGCTTTTCCTGATCGACCTGCTGCTGCGTTCGCTCGGCTTTCCCATACGTGTGCCACAGAGGTCCGCGATTGCCACCGAAGTAATGAACCGATTGAATCTCCCCGATCCGCCGCTCGCGAACGGCGACTCGATAGGCGGTGCGGTGAGCGGCATCCCAGGCCAGCGGCCAATTGACGACCAGATGCGCTCCGGCTTGCCGCGCAGCCACCACCATCCGCTCTGCATCTTCCAGCGACGCGGCCATTGGCTTTTCGACCAAAATCCACTGGCCAGGCCTTGCGATTCTTTCCACCCACCCAGCGTGATCGGCAGCCGCTCCGCAACATATCACCAGATGGGGCTGGCATCGATCCAGCAAGTTCTCCAAAGATGGGTCGTAAAGCGATTCAGGGATCCCAAGATCCGCCATGACCTGGGTGGCTCGCCCGCGTGCCGGATCGTGGATCCCCTCCAAGCAGGCGCGGGGATGAGCAAGGACCATCTGCATCAGGTCGCCGGCATGGAAGTGGGAGCAATCGACGAAAGCGACTCGCCATTGCATGGCAGGATCCTCGAGCTACGAAGTCGGGACGACTGGAACGGTGCGGAATTGCGTGCTGAGCCGCATCTTCGCAAAAGCTACCGGCGAAAGCATCGTTTTATCGATATCGGATCACGAAAATGCGGGATAATTCGCGTCGGACAGCAGAAATCCGATTTTTTTAATGGGGCGCTGCCCGCGAGAAGGTGCAGGACTTCGATTTCCCCCGCCATTCTGCCCTTGGTCTACCGTCGTCTAGCGAAACACCGTCGCCGACTGGCCGCTCTGGTAAGGATCTCGCGCCGGGGGAGCCGCCAGGGAGGTTGGCTGCGGCGGTATGGGGTAGGTACTGGGACGCATGGCGACGCCAATTCGGCTGTCGGCACCGGAGTAGGAACTGGAAGAGGGTGGCAGTGGTCCGTAGGCAATATTTCCTGTCGACGTGGGGACCATGCCGGCCGGTAGCTGATAGGGTGGCAGGACGGGGGGAGCGGTCGGCGGGATCATGGGAACGACCGCCATCGTGCTGTAGGGATCTCCAGCGACTGGGCTGAGACCCCAAGTCGGTGCCGAGGCCGAGCTACTGGTCGATGCATTCGCTAGTCGCGACGGCTGGGCAGGGATGCTGCCAGGTCCGTAAGCGGACGCTGCAGCGTAAGGCGATTGGCTGGTTGTGGCGGCATACGGATAGGGGGCAAACCGAGTGGTGGTCGGGCGCGTGCGCTGCGCCGAGAGCCACTGGGCATAAGCCTGCGACCAAGCCTCCCGGCCATCGGGAAGAGGCTGCGCGGTCAGTGCGATATCCGACTTGGCCCTGGGGCGAACCACCACCTGCTGCACCAACACCTTCTCGAACGCCTCACCCGTGGCAGGATCGCGACCCGTTTGAAGCACCGTTTCACCAAGCACGGTCCCGGCCTGAGTGCTTCTCAAAGCTTCGATCGGCACCGTCCCAGCGGGATTGGGTGGTTGCTGGGCCACCCCCCATGGAGAGGCAAGGAGGATCGCAAGAAGCGCTGCCATGCTGCGAGGCAGCGACCCAAGCCCGTTCGCCACTCGATCGCCTGCCATGCGTCATTCTCGCCATTTGACCCAATCGGAAAATCTTCCCATGCGTTTGCCATCGGCATTGGGAAGTGGCTTCTTGAGCCAAACTTCGCGGAATGCCTATGCTTCCCCTTTCGAGAAGTGGTGCGGTGAAAAAGAACCCTCCACCGATTGCGCTTGCGGTAGCCACCATCGCTTGCGGTAGCCACCATCGCCAGATGGTGGACTAGCAATTTGGACGGCCAGCGCCGCCCACCCATGCGCGCCCGTCGGACCCGATCGTCAGGGGGCTTCGAGTGGACAGGCTGGTGGTTGGAAACAGGTATTCCACTGACTTGTCCCCAGGGTTGGTCAAGGTCAAACCAGAGAATCTCTCGCCAGAAATGCGAAAGGAGTTGCAGGATTCAGCAATCCAATCGCCGCTTGGTACATTGGGGAGGGCAATGGTGTGGATGGGTTGGTCGACGAAGGAATCGAGAG
>JBJSWM010000900.1:0-1793 GCA_046085865.1 Pirellulaceae bacterium | reverse complement strand
GGAGAATCGCCGATTGAGGCAGATCGTCGCAGACCAGGCACTCGACATTCAGATGCTCAAGCACTTGACCGAGGGAAAATGGTAAGCCCTGCTCGGAAGCGGGCGGCAGTCGAGGAACTTCGAGTGAAGTTCCAGATTTCCGAACTGGAGTTCCCCACAAAAAGTTGACAGTGAATCGGTTTTGGGGATCGGCTAATTTATACCTTGCTGCAGGTGCTCTCTCGGAATTCACCAACAAAGGCGGCTGATGAAATCTTCGCCTTCTCTGTCACCATTCATGGTCGCCATGCGCTCCGCTTCGCTGCGCCGAGGTGAGCGACCGACGAATGGCTCCGACGAAGGCGGATTTCAGACAACGGCTCTATTCCTTGCGACTCTCGTCGCTCGTAATCATTTGGACTGAAGTATCCCAACGCCGAATGCAACCGTTGTCGGTTGTAAAAACGGTCGATGTAGTCGGCCACCGCGCGGGTCGCCTCTTCATGGGTCTGGTAGGTTTTCCGGTACACCTCCTCCGACTTGAAACTCTTGAAAAAACTCTCCATCGGTGCGTTGTCGTAGCAGTTTCCCTTGCGGCTCATGCTCTGCAGGAACTGCTTGCTCGCCAATCGACCGCGATAGGCCTGACTGGCGAACTGGGATCCTCGATCGCTGTGGACGATTAGACCAGCAGCGGGTTGGCGCAGAGCAATCGCCTGGTTGAGTGCTTGAATCGCCAGGGCACTGTCTACTTTGCGACTTGTTGCCCAACCGACGATCCTTCTGGAAAAGAGGTCTTGTATGGTGCAAAGGTATGTGAATCCTTCTCGAATCGGGATGTAGGTGAAATCGGTCAACCACACACGATTTGGTTTTTTCGCAGTGAAATCCTGATCCAAACGGTTGGGTGCAATTGGATCGGCGTGCTTTGAGTCGGTAGTCATGGGCTTGAACTTCATCGCTGTGGCCGCTCGGATTCCGACCTTTCTCATCAGTTTCGCGACCGTGTTTTCACAACACTTCCAACCGAATTTGACCAACTCTTTGTGCACCCGCGGGCTGCCGTAGGTGCTAAGCCTGGGTATTGCGTGAATGCGACGGATTTCAGCCACGATGCTTCGTTGCTGACAACCGGTCTTAGGTTCGCTTCGCTTGAGCGACTTGTAGAAGGCAGCCCGCGTCACCTTGAGGACGCGGCACTGCGTTACGACAGGCCAGACCGAGCGATGCTCCTGAATGAACCGGATTCTTAGCTGCTTTCTTTGGCGAAGAAGACCGTCGCTTTTTTTAAAATGTCCCGCTCCATTTTGAGCTGACGGTTCTCCTCTCTGAGACGCTTCAGTTCTGCGTCGATGGTGGCGGAACCTTGGATTTCCTGTTGAAGCGTTCCATCGACTTGGAAGAGACGCTTCCAGTTGTGCAGCAATGTGCTGCGAATCCCAAGGTCCCGAGCGACTTCAGTCGCCGAGAGGCCCTGTTCCACGATCTTTTTGACCGCTGCCAGCTTGAATTCACGGCTGAAAATGCGTCGTTGCTTCATGAGTCAGTCTCCTGTCACATATCATGACATAAGGTGACTCACTGTCTACCAACCGTGGGGAAGTTCAGGTCTACAAGGAGTGTTTTCAGGAGAAGTACGGCTATTGGCGTCCGATCGTCGAACCGTCGGTGGCGGCCTTTCTCAAGTGCGGCGATTTGCAGGAAGGCTTCGCCCAAGTTCGCTGCCCTGACTGCAAGCACGAGATGTTCGTCGCGTTCTCCTGCAAGCAGCGTTGCACGTGCCCCTCATGCCACCAGAAGCGGACGTTGTTGAC
>JBJSWM010000899.1:0-1075 GCA_046085865.1 Pirellulaceae bacterium | reverse complement strand
CGCTTGCGAAAAAAGGGTTGAGAAGACCCAACGCAACGAAACGACGAGAGCTTTATCGTAGCGGCAGATCCACGGGGGGAACAGCGAACACCATTTTCCGATGAAAAAACAGACGGTGGAAAAAATGTAGAAAACGCCACGTTTTTCTGTCTAGAAGGGGCTGGAAACCACACGACTCCGAAGCCAAAAAAGGCAGGGACACCCATTAGGGGGTGCAGTTTTGCGGCGCGGTTCGATACATTGTGTCGAAACTGGTGCCGGTCGCTCCGAGGAGTGATTGGGGCAGTTGCTCGGCACGCATGTTCGCCGTACTTCGAACCAATAGAAAGCCTGTATACCACGATGTGCTTACTGGCCATTCAGTATCAATTGGTGGCGGAAAGTCCGATTCTTGTCGCAGCGAATCGAGAGGAGTTCTTTGATCGACCGAGCAGTTCGCCGGCGATCCAATCGGGGAAACCCAGGGTGCTTTGCCCGTTGGACCAGCGTGCTGGGGGGACCTGGCTAGGTGTCAACCAGCATGGCCTTTTCGTTGGAATTTGCCACCGCCGGGTGGCTCAACCAACCCTTGCCGCGAGATCTCGCGGGGTGCTTTGCCGCGAAGTCCTCAAGGCTGCCAATGCCCGCAAGGGATTGGAAAAGGCGCTCGAAGAGTTGGAAAGAAACGATTATGAGGCGGTCAATCTGGTGCTCGCCGATCGCGAATGCGGATATGTGGTCCACCATGAACAGCGTCAAGAAGTGATGTCGCTGGAGCCGGGTTTGAGCATTGTGGGAAGCCGCAATGTGAATGATCCGCAGGATGAGCGAGTGCAGATGGCCAAGCGACTGTTGACGCTTCAGACGCTCGACTCCCCAGTGAAGTTTCTGGCGGTCTCCAGCAAAGTCTTCGCCAGGACCCCATCGCTTCCTGGGCGTCCTGGAATGGTGCTGCGAGCCCCCGATTATGGGACCGTCAGCAGCACGCTGCTGGCTTTGGGAGCCAAGCCAAGGGATGCGATTTTCCAGTACGCGGACGGATCCCCCGATCGCTCCCGCTACGAAGATTACTCCCCGCTGCTGCGGGACATTCTGA
>JBJSWM010000898.1:0-10247 GCA_046085865.1 Pirellulaceae bacterium | reverse complement strand
TTGCATCGACCCTGGGGACCGATGGTCCGAAGGCCGATCATGGGGACAGTGTGGCCACAGCGTACTCCGTCGCTTCGCTGTGTCGCTCCATCGATCAATTCAGGCCGTCTTCCTGAGAAGGGTTCTCCAGGGTGGTTGGCCGCACCGAAGATGGCTCGTCGGGCGATCCCGTCGTAGAGGCTTGGTCTGGAGAAGCCTCCCCTGGCTGTTGGACCGGTGCTGGTTCCGGTGGCTGACCAGCATCAGCTGGCTCCAGAGCCGGCGCAGTTTCGGTGGCGGGTTTCTCCCCTTCCTTCAGCTCCGTTTTCGGCAGCATGACACCCGAACCTGCATCCAGTAGAAGATCCTTCTTAATCAGATCGGTCTCGAAAATATCGGCTTCGGGGTCGAGTTTGGCGGCATCGGAGGTCCAGCGGGAGAGGATGTTTTCGACCTGCCAGTCCATGCCACCCTTGTCGTACATTTCTTTGAACTTGACGAATTCGGCGAGCGGGAAATCCTCTGGAAGATCGCTGTCGAGGATTCGCTTGTACCTTCGAATCGACTTGAGGACATCCGAGGCGATATCGTCGGTCATGAGGACGGGGTAGCGGCGGAAGACCTGATACCAATTGGCCCAGGCTTCATCGTATTTGGTGATTGCTTCGTCCAGCTTCGCTTCCTGCAGCAGCGCATCGGCTTCGAACATCTGTCGTCGCGCAGCGACCGTGACATCGCGCTGTTCGGCGATGGCTCGCGTCTCCCAATACTGGTAATTGACCTGATTGCGGTAGGCTTCGACGTGGCTGACATATTCGTTCGATTCGCGCACTCGCGTCGCCAGATCGACCGCCGATCGGCTCTTTCCCGGACCTGCGAATTCAGCGATCTGCATGACCGTAGGTTTCATTTTTTGACCAGCTTCGTAGGCGAGTTTCTGCTGCGCTGGGGATCGCTGGTCCTCGGGTGTCTCCAGTGCCTGCTTCTCTTCGGAAGGGAGTTCCGAACGGATCTTTTCGGTCAGCCGATCGCCGGCATCGCCGACCTCCTCATTGAAGGCTTCCATGGAGGCCTTGAGGCTTTCCCTGGCCGACAGAAGACCATTCATTTTGATCGTATGGCCCCAGGTTGTCAGGATGTCGCGGTCGCCGAATTCCTTCCATTCATCTCCTGCTTTGTTCCAGGAGAACTTCGCGCGATCATCCAGAACACCTTCTTCTTCGATCGCTTCTGAATAACGAAGGCGGCATTTGGGGGAATCGCTGTAATAGATGTGTGGGCTTTTCTTGCAATAGGCACCCGCCTTCACCAGATCGTAGGACTGCAGGAACCATTGGCGACCGACCAGCCAGTGGTCTGGCTTCCCGTCGCTGCCCAGCACATCGCTTTGCCGCGCATCAATCCCTTGGCTGGTCAGCCGATCGTGGTAGTCGTTGTCGTTGCGGAAGAGTTCGCGGTACTGCTTTTTCTCATCGGCCACTCCGATCTTCTGGCCGGTGTAGATCCCAAGAAACCACTGAAGGATCGGCTGTCGCGCGTTGAAACGAGTCCCGTCGACCAGAAAGTCGATCCCCTTTTTGACCCACTCGTATCGCTGTTTGTATCCGTCGAACTCGACCGAGATGTTGTAGGTGAGATTGTGAGCCTGGTGATCCCAGACGTTGACGAAGTGAGGTTGCAACAGAGCGATCTGTTTGAGCGTCGCGGCGTAGCGATCCCAGAATTTCTCACGCTTGTAATAGTCGGCCTGCTGCCAAAGGATGGTGGAGGCGATCCCTCGCATCCCCAGCGTAGCCAGGCGCATGCTCTCGCTGGCCGGATCGATCTTCCCGAGCGCCGCCTGTCCGATGTTGTGCTGATCCCGCAATTGGGCCAGCGTGCCTCCCGGACTGACTTCCTTGCCGCCGCGCTGGGTCTTCGGCTGACCAAGCACATACAGCGGCACCAGGAGCAGTACCATCAAGCCGATATAGATCATCTTCCGACGGAAAGCTTGTACGTTCACGCTGCGATCTCCCTAGTTTTCAGGAAGAAGTATCCGATCAGCGAAGTCAAAAGGAAATACCCAAAAGCGATTGTTAGGTGCCTACCCAACAGATCGCCAAAGATATTGACTCCATAAGCGACGAAATCTGAGGTGCCCAGTTGGCGGAAATCGGGCATGGCCGAGGTGACTGTGCTGAGGAACCAGAGGATGGGTCGGTCGACGGCTCGAATGGCCGATTCGACCATCGTGTTCCCCAGATCCAGTTCGGAAACCACACCCAGTTGCAGTGGAATGCGCACCAGCGACTCGATCGGTCCCCCCCCTTCCCGCTTTCCTGACAGGATCTCCCCGGCGATCGATCCGAAAAAGCCCAAAACCAGGCAAGAGAGCGTCGCGACCATCGCCACCGGGCCGGTTAGGAAGGTGGAGAACATGACTCCAAAACAGATGACGATCATCATCTGCAGCCACATGCTGATGTACCCCTTCGCGAAGTTCCACCAGAATGGCACCTCGCCGGCTCGCAGATAGACGTCCGCGACGTTCATTCCCAGGTATTGCCCCTGGTCCAGGCAGCGGATGACCACCTCCACCCGGCCATTGGGGGCGATATCTTGGAAAAGATCGACTTCGGCAGGCTGGTTGTTCTTGAATCCTTTCATCTTGACCGGGATCCGCTTCTGGTCGACCTGGAACTCCCGAACGGTGAACTGGGTCCGTTCGGTTTCAGCCGATCCATCGGGATTCCGTAGGACGATGGAGCCTTGGACTCCCGATTCGATATCACCCTTGTAGGTTCGGAACGCAGCCAGCGTCATCTCCAGGTCGAGACCTTTCGGGAAGCGGCTGGAGGAGACGCCATCGAAGGACCAGATGGCGCTGGAGAGCGTATTGCCCTCGATGTACTTTTGGTACTCCGATTCGTATCCGACGTTGATTCCTTCAGCTTCCTTCCCGTCGCGATCGGTGTAGCGTAGCGATCCGTAGACGGGAACTCGAGCGACCAGGCCCCCTACCGGCGGGCCGATCTCATAGGTGTCCTGGCCATTGGGACCGGGCTTGCGAGTCACCTGATGGCGGTGGCCCTTCTGTTCGTCCGTCACGCCAATGCCGTCAGCCCCTAGAGTGAACTCATGCCGATGTTCGGCTTCCTTGTCGGTGATCCCCGACAGGCCGTTCTGCGCAACCGTCTCCACACGATGCTCATGCCGGACGCCGCGAATCACAAACAAAAAGCTGAGCAGTCCGAGGGCCAGAAGGATCAAGGAACCGATCAACCCAAAGCCGACGATTCGCCCGATCACGATTTCAGTCGGCCGCACTGGCTTGGTGACGATCGTATAAATCGTCTTGTTCTTGATGTCGGCAGGGAGGCTGAAGGCGCTGAGGAAGAGCCCCAGGAGCAGCACCAGGAGGTTGGTTCCCCCTAGAACAAAGCTTAGGTATAGCCTAGCTGGCTGGTCGGCTTCCGGGTCTAGATACCATCCGGCAAACATGATCCCGACAATGAAAAGGCCGACGACCGCTAGCACCTTGCGGCGGAGTGCTTCCTTGAACGCCAAACGGGCGATCGCCCAGATGCGTCGCAGCGACGAGCCGGGCAGGTCGACCCGCACGAAATCACCGATCGTCTTGGCGACAGCAAAAAATCCTTCTCCAGGACCGCTTCTGGCCAACGCAATCAGATAGCTGACCAGGAAGCCGACAATCGACAGCGCGATCGCCAGGAGGAACCCGTTGAGCAGGGCTTGGTTCTCAAAAAGCCACTGCGAGTAGGTCCAGAATTGATTCTTCTCGAGTCGCATGGTGTCGGAATCTCAAGGGCAGACTGTGATGAGTGCAAGGATGTATGGCCAATCGTTTTGGGACTGGCCGACCGTTCCGATGGCGCCTACGGCGCCGTCCTGTCGGGGTCTCAGCTGGCCGAGCCGCGGTGCCCTGGTCTCTGTTCGCTCTCGCGAACAATGTCCAGAAACAACTCTTCCATCGTCGTCGTCGGATTGTCCATCTGCATCAGATTGCCGCCATGCTTTTGGATCACTTCCGCGATCTCCTTCTTGGCAGCTTCCGAGAGACCCTTGGCATGCACTTCGGTGACATCACGCACCTTGAGCAGGCTTTCGACCCGTCCTAGTTCCTTGAGTTCTCCCTGGTGCAGAATCGCGATGCGATCGCAAACGTCCTGCACGTCAGCCAGTTGGTGCGAGCACATGAGAATCGTCTTCCCCTGATCGCGCAGCCGAAGGATCAAATCCTTCATGTCGCGTGAACCCAGGGGATCCAGTCCGGTCGTCGGTTCGTCGAGAACCAGCAAGTCGGGTTCGTTGATTAATGCCTGCGCCAAACCGATTCGACGCGTCATCCCCTTGGAGTACTCGCGAAGCTGTCGCCTCCTGGCTCGATCGAGCCCCACCATCTTGATCAGCTCGTCGGCCCGCTGCTGGCGAACGGAGGCGGGCATGTCGAACAGCCGTCCGTAGAAATCGAGAGTCTCTTCGGCGTTCAAAAACTTGTAGAGGTAGGACTCTTCGGGAAGGTAGCCGACCCGTTCGTTCTTGGTGACATCCCCCGCCTCTTTGCCAAAGACAAAGGCGCGGCCGGAGGTGGGGAAAAGAAGCCCCAGAATCAGTTTGATCGTGGTCGACTTGCCGGAGCCGTTGGGGCCCAGCAGACCGAAGATCTCTCCCTGCTGCACTTCGATGTCTAGAGGCTTGAGCGCCTGGACCTTCTTGCGACCCCAGAAGTCCCGGTAGATTTTGCTGAGACCTCGCGTTTCGATCACAGGCCCTTCGGCTGTGGCCGCAGAGGGATTCCCCTGACTTTGGGGTGCGGTTGGGGTTGCAGGGCTCATGCCGGAAACTCCGAAGAGACAAGGAAATCGGTCGAATCGGAAAGCGAAAACCTCTCGGTGGTAGTACGAGATTCCCATTCTTGGGGTTCATTTTCGCTTCGGAATCGAACTTTCCAGCGACTTGAGGACCCCTTCCCGTTGCCTGCTGGTTGTCGCAAGTTTCAACTCGCCTTTCACCTTTTCCAATGGAATCCAAAGGGGGCCGGCGAAAAAGTGAGGATTTGCCGGTTCTTGAGGCGGCCCTTCCGAGATCCCCTCTGGGTCGCTTGGCATCGGCCCTTCGGGATGGCTTTTGATACGGGAACTCTCAGTTACCATGGAGCGATGGGATCGCTTTCCAATCGGTGTTCAGAGATGGGAATCCTCCATGCCGCATGACGAGTTGCCTGACGCAACCGGCTACCAAGAATCGCTTGAATACCTCTACGGGCAGATCAATTACGAGCGAGTGTCGGATGTGCCGTACGATCGGCAGCATTTTCGACTTTCCAGAATGCAGCAACTTCTGGAACGGCTCGGAAACCCCCATCGCGCCATGCGGGTCGTGCACGTTGCGGGAACCAAAGGGAAGGGTTCGGTCTGCTGGCTTCTGGCCGACACTTTGAAACGCAGTGGAATGAAAGTGGGCCTCTATACCTCGCCCCATCTGACGCGGTTGGAGGAGCGATGGATGGTCGACGGCATCCGGTGCAGTGCCAACCAGTTGGTCGGGCTGGTCGATGCCATCCGGTCGGCCTGCGATCAGATGGTTCGTAGCGGCGAGGAACGGCCAACCTTTTTCGAGATGACGACGGCGATGGCTTGGCTGCATTTCCGCAACCAGGGTGTCGAGGCAGCGGTGATGGAGGTGGGGCTTGGGGGCCGGCTGGACAGCACCAATGTCTGCCATCCGGAACTGACGGTGATCACCAGCATCAGCTACGATCATCGCCAGCAACTGGGCAACACGCTGGCAAGAATCGCCAGTGAAAAAGCGGGCATCATCAAAGATTCGATTCCATTGGTTTGCGGAGCCTCGGAACCGGAAGCCGCGATGATGATCGAACAGATCGCGGCGGCCCATCGCGCCCCGATCGATCGCATCGGTTCTGATTTCGATGCGTTATGGAACCCTCCTGGTACTACCGACGCCAGCAGCAAGGAATCGGAGCCGGGGGTCCGGAAAGGAAGTTTCAGCTTCTTCTGGAAGGCACCGCGGCCATTTCCGACCCCCTGCAGAATCGACTACCCGCTGGGAATGTTGGGGCGCCACCAGGCAAACAACGGTGCCCTGGTGATTGCTGCCGTTGATCGGCTGCGGTCTCTGGGATGGCAGATCCAGGAGGCGGCATTGCGGGAGTCGCTGGCCAAGACCCAGGTCCCCGCTCGATTGCAAACCATCGGCGGTCAACCTTGGAGGGTCCTAGATACCGCGCACAATGAGGCTTCCTTTCGCGCAATGATCGAAGCCTTGGATCTCCATTTCCCTCCGTGTCGAAAAATCCTTCTGTTCTCCTCCAGTCGCGACAAGGATTACGGGAAGATGCTGGAGCTGGCAGGAGACGCCTTCGACGACGTGATCCTTACTCGGTTCACCACCAATCCGCGCGCTGTTCCGTTAGACACACTCCGGCAGGTGGCTCAGGAGCGGATTGGGAAGAGCGGTTGTCGTTGGCACGATGCCCCGACTCCCCTCGAATCGCTCGCCCTGGCACGTTCGCTCGCCGGACCAAGCGATCTGATCTGCATTGCCGGATCGTTCTTCCTAGCTTCCGAGCTGATGGCTGAATGAAAAAAGGTGTCATGAATGAAAAAAGGTGTCAGGTACCTTTTTTATCCGTATTCTGTTTTCGAGGTCGGCCCCTAGGGCGCAAGGTGGATTCCAGATCCAATTTTCGAGCCGCAGATTCAACCCAAGTTTCACTTCCGAAGGGGGCTCCCCGCTGAATGCTCCACTGCAACCGCTCCTGTTCCTTTGCGGATAAGGGTTCTTGAACCCACCGAAGCCAATTGGGACGCCTTGGGATTGGCCATGCGTCCAGCAAAGATTTCTCCTTGCTGGACCCGTGTTGCCATCGAAACAGGCTTCCGTATTTCCAAGTGTCGGGTGACTTGCATAACTGGGCCGTGTAGGCATTTCGTTCGACATAGCGGCAAACGGACAAGAAATGATCATCGTCTTGGATCGGAAATGACTTGTAACGACCTTGGTACAAATGTCCCTCGCCTGTCGTGCCGAAGTGCGCGTTGTGGCGTTGAGTATGAGTCAGAGTGACCCATTGAGCGAAACGGCTCATTTCACCGTCTTTGGTTGGCCGTAAGACGAGATGCCAATGATTGGGCATCAAGCAATAAGCAAATAGCTCAAGATCGGGGCATCGCTCCAAAGCCTGGGAGAGTATCCTCTCAAACGCAACGTAGTCTTCGTCTTTGTGGAAGATTGTCGCACGACGATTGGACCGATTGAGCACGTGGTAAATCACCCCCGCTTCATCGGATCGTTTTGGTCTACCCATGTCGATTCCCCATGCAAAACGATCAGTCTAGCAGACTGCACTCGATTAAAAAGGTACCTGACACCTTTTTTCATCCCAGTCCTGCAGCCATCGATACGCCTGGAAGTGCATCCGGGGCAGATGGAAGAAACTCTTCCAGAGGCTCCCTTTCAGCGAGCTGCTGGGGGATCCATCGCGATGGAGGTATCCGTACCATTCACCATGCTGGGGATCGGCAAAATGATCGATCGACCAGTGAAGCACAGCATCGTGCCAGTGCGCGAAGGAATCGTCTCCGCAGATCCGGTAGGCCAGCATCGCTGCGAGGACCGCTTCATTGTGCGGCCACCAGAATTTCATCGCATGCCAGTACTCCTGGATCGGTTTGTTGTTTAGGTCGCGGAAGTAAAAAAGCCCGCCATGTTCCTGATCCCAGCCGCGTTTCAGCATCCAGCAGCTCATCTGAACACCCAAGACCTGCCAGTCTTCTCGCTTGCGATGCAATCCTTCCCGCATCAAAAACCAGGCACCTTCCAGGGCATGTCCTGGATTGAGCAATCGTCCGTCGAAGTGATCGATCGGCTGGCCGTCGATACCGACGGTCTCCAGCACCACCTCCAGGTCGGGCCGGACAAAGCGATCGACGATCTCTCCGATGCAGCGATCGATCCACTGCGTCAGAAGCGGCAAATCCCCGAGATCCTCCCGCAGTTCCTGAGCCGTCACCAGGGTGATCATGCGCGGCGCCAGTCCGATCGAAGGTCTGGTTCCGGTTTCCTTCGGGGGCATTCGTCCTGGAAGGAAATTCCAGTCGACGAACTGCTGAAACAGCTGCAGTGCTTTGCGGGAGTGCTGAGGGTCGCCGGTGGAACGATAAAGGGCCGACCAGGCGATCGCCGCAAACGCTTCGCTGTAAGCATAACGCCGCTTGCGAATCGGATCCCCTTGCTGAGTCAGATGAAAAAACATCCTGCCATCGGTATCGAATCCAAAGCGGTCGAGAAAATCGATCGCCTGCTTGGCCCATCGCAACCAATCGGGATTGGCATCGATCTGCTGATGCATCCTCAGCAGCATCCAGGCCATCCGGCCTTGCGCCCAGACCGACTTGTCGGAATCGACCAAAGTTCCATCCCGATCGAAGCAATGAAGGAATCCACCCGATGCATCGTCGACCGCGCGGGGGAACCAGAAAGGGACCAGATTGTCGAGCAGTTGGCGGAGATGCCACTGAGCCAGGCTTTGCCTTCCCGCGTGGCTTCTCAGATCCCCTTGAGGACGAAGCCCCGAAGCAGACGCCGCAATCGGTTCGATCACTTTTATTCGTCCCGCACCAAACTGTGCCCGAATCGCCACCCATCCGACTCCAGGCCCTCGCGGAGCTGCCGGCGCTGAGGTTCGTTGAGCGATCGCAGTGGCAATCGTGTCGGTCCCACCGGAACCCCTAGCCATTCCATGACTGTCTTGGCGGCCGGCAAATAGCCAAATGGAACCAGCCGTTGCACCAATTGGATCCCCTGGCACTGAAGACGTCGCGCCCGCGTCAGATCACCCTTTTTCCAGGCTTCGATCAGACGGCTGTAATGCTCTCCGACAAAGTTGTAGCCGCTCCCAACCGCTCCCCTGGCTCCCAGAGCCAATGCCGGTAGCAGGGCTTCGTCGCAGCCGAAGGGAATGTCCCAAAGTCCGTCGTCTTGCTGAAGACACTGGGTGTAGCTGGCCAAGTCCATGTTGGTGAATTTCATGCCGACCAGATTGGGGATCTTCCGGGAAGCCTGTTCCAGAAAGGTCGGCATCGACAGCTGAACCCCTGTCATGGAAGGGATGTCATAAAAGTAGAACGGCGTCGCAGGTGCGGCAGCCGCTACCATCGCCATGGTATCGACCAAGTCCTCCACCGAGCGAGGCCGGAAGTAGCTGGGGGAAAGCGCTGCGATCGCGCTGACCCCCTGTTTTTCTGCCTCGGCAGCCAAGCTGACAGCTTCGGTGATGCTGTTGGTTCCGACATGGGCGACGACGCGCAACGGGGTTCCTTTGGCCGCCTGACACCACCGCGCGGTCAATCGATGCCGTTCGTCGACCGTAAGCGACTGGCCTTCTCCAGTGCTTCCGGAGATGAAGGCTGCCATGATCCGCATCCCTAAAAGATGCTCCAGCTGCCGTGGCACCCCATCGAGCGCCAGATTCCCCTGGGCATCCATCGGTGTGTGCGTGGCGGCGATCAATCCTTCCAGTCGGGGAGTCCCCAGGCGAGTGCTTGCCGATGTCATTTTTCTGTTCCGTCGATTGGAGAGTTGTCAGCGGAGTGTTATCCGCAGAGTGTTATCCGCAGGGAGTTGGTCTGGGAAAGGGATGGTGCCGGCGTTACGAGGAGCTTTTTCCTTCCTGCTCCCCTACCGGCTCCAGAAGGCAACTGGCGACCGATCCCTGCTTGGTCTCGGGGTGATAGAGCAACTGCAGTGGCTTTTCAAACTGGATCAACGCCAAGACATCGCGGAATCGGTCCAGCGTGTAACGCAGTTGCAGAATTCCTTCCGGGGTGAGAGAGTCGGTGGAGTCAGGGATCTGCCCGCGGTAAAAGAGAAGTTCCCCTACCGGCGCACCCGACTGGTAGCAGGAGATGCGGGCCATCGGGGTCGCCTGGGAAGCACCGCCATCGCTGAGATACTGAACGGAGTACTGGTCAAAGTTTTTGTGGATCATGGCCTTGGAATCCTCGCTGCAAAGGGGTGCTTGGAACATCGACCGCCCCCCTGCATTCTGCCACAAATGTGCGAAGGGAGAAGAGAGAGCTGGGGGATGCGAGGAAAAGTCGGGGAGCGAAACCATCGAAAGAAGGAGTTCGTCAGGCTTCTTCGGAGGGAATCTGGCGCAATTGGCGCACCATGGTATCCATGTCGGGTGTCCGTTGAGCCGGATTGGGTTGCATCGCCTGCATGACGGTGGCGGCCAACTG
>JBJSWM010000897.1:0-1444 GCA_046085865.1 Pirellulaceae bacterium | reverse complement strand
CAGCGGCAATTCTTGAGTCGAGGCAATGAAGCGATCTCAATACACGCAAATCCCAGATGGACCCATTTTGCGGTTTACTGTTGAGCCATCATGAACTTCATGAACTGCCGCTCCACCTTGGCTATCTCGCCAAAGTGCTTTTGAAACTTTTCCACCCTCGTCTTCGCATCGTTCTCTCCTAGCGGATCTTGGGATGCGAGATCTTTAAGGTAAGCGATGTACTGTTTGGTTTGGGTCTTGAGCAGAAAGTAGGTCAGGGCCCAGCATTCCGCGTAGGCGTAGGCCGATGTCTCCGCTTGTCGGAATCGACTGTCATCACTGATCAATTGCGTCAGGGAATCTGCGGGGCGTACGGCGAGATACCGCTTGAAGATCATCAGGTTGTGTTGGTTGATCTTGCCTATGCTACGCCAGCCCGACCCATGGGAAGTGTCTGGGGATTCAAAGAAGACAGCCAAGCCTTCGCTGACCCAGAGCGGATTGTCTGCTAGCCGCACCTGAAGCCCGGAATTGTATGCCAATTGATGGACTGCTTCGTGGACAATTGTCGCAACAGTCCGTTCGGCTTGTGGTTGCGCCAGAATTCTCTGCACCAATTCAACCCGATCGACGTTTTGACCAGGAGCGATCAACCCCTCTATGCCAGTCAGGTCGAACGAAGCGACTCGATTGGACATCATGTGGTAATAACCCAGCATCGACCTAGCAGCTTCCCCAAGCTCCTGCTCCGCATACTGCAGATAGCTTTTCTGATCCTCAAAAACCAAGGCAACCAAAGGAAATCGAGGCTCCTGCAATTCCACCCCACGTGACTTCCAGAAGTTGTAAAAGCCCCGGTAAAGCCGTTCAAAGAGGGCGGCGGTCCATTTCGCGTAGGCATCTGATGTGTTGTAGCAAAAGATATAATGGTCGGTTCGATGGATGCGAAAACCCGCCGGGAGTTCCTCGAGAAGAGCCTTGCTCATTTCCTCCTGATCCCAGACGGCCAGCCCCCCCGGCTCCTCTCGCCGCTCTCGCATCTGTTCGGGCTGAACCAGATTCAGTCGGCCACTAGGCTCCAGAAGTAGCATCCCTCCATCCTGAGCTTCCAGTTGCACTTCGCCAATCACAGATTGCTGATCCTGTGCGGTCTGAATGACCAATGAAACTAATGGACGATCGGCCTTGGTGTCTTGCTGTCCGATTAAAAATGAAGGTGCCAGGGAAACGCTGACGGCAACGATGCAGCGCATCACTACCCAATAAGGGAAGTTGAGTTGTTCGGTAGGATTCATGGGTTGGCCATTTCTAAAGCCAGGCAATCTCTGTCCGCCATCGGTAGTTGGCAGTTTATCAAAACGGTATCGAAGACGAGAGATGGATTCCTTGCGATCCTTCGAATTCCACAAGCTGCGTGAAAACGAGGAAGCGATGAAGCAGGAGTCGGAAACCGAGGAACGGCGAG
>JBJSWM010000896.1:0-2532 GCA_046085865.1 Pirellulaceae bacterium | reverse complement strand
CCCATCATCTTCACGCCATCCATCGATGGCAAAACCAGGTTGGCCTCACCACCGGCCGCCGCATGGGAATGAGCCGATTCGGAAGATCCGGGATTGGCCGAAGCCCCCGCCATCATCACCGAACCACCACCCCCCTGCCCCCAGGCTGTTCCGATCCAGATCGGAGCCACCGCCAGGGCAGCTATCGCCCATCGCCAAATCGTCGCCAACATCAATTTCTGCATGAAACACCTTCTGTTCTAATGAAGCGAGCGGTCGGCTGATCACCAATTCAAGCCAAGCTGCCTGGACCTAGGGTAATGCCCGCCCGTCGCCTCATGCGGACCCCTCGAAAATGCTGCCCTTCGTGTGCAATAGCCGAACGGATTCCTTTAGACTATAATCAACGGCATCCATTCTGCCATAGAGGGTGCGACATCCTGCCGCGAAGATGGCGATCTGAGCCCTCCTAAGTCGCAAGTCTCAGAGAATCGTTATCATCGATTCCCAACCTACCAGTCGGCCTGGACGCATGTGGCATCGTGGCGTCGGCATCCGAGGATGGCTCCTGTTTCACGCACGAATCGACGGATCCGATATGACCCAAGAAGTTTCCATCCCGCTGACGGTTCGGCGAGCCAGCCGCGGGGCCCTGATCGCTCGACATCCCTGGGTCCTTCGAAGTAGTCTTCTGAAGGTGCCGGCTGGATTATCGACCGGGCAGACGGTGGAACTATTCGATGAGTCGGGGCGTTGGATTGCCTGGGGACTGTATCACGAGAATTCGCGAATCGCCGTTCGAGTCACCAGTTGGAATCGGCAGGAGCCGTGGGGGGAATCGCTATGCCTTCAGCGAGTCGACCAGGCGCTGAGGCTGCGACGAAGTTTGGCGGAGTTTCATCCGCGTGGGGCCGAGCGATTGGTTTTCAGTGAGGCGGATTTATTGGGTGGGGTGATCATCGACCGCTATGCCGACCTGCTGGTGGTGCAGCAGACCGCAGCCGTGCTTTCGCCTTGGATCGGGCCGATTGTGGAGAGGATCCAGCGGGCATTGCCGGTGAGCGGAGCGTGGCTTCGCATCGATGAGAAGACGGCTAAGGCGGAAGGGCTGGAACCAGGGGGCAGGTGGTTGGGAGCCGACCCGGGAGGGGGGGCTCGCTGGATCGTGGAGCACGATCTTCAGTGGCGGGTCGATCCGCAGGCGGGGCAGAAGACAGGATTTTATCTCGATCAACGCGACAATCGCCGCGAGGCGGCTCGCTGGGTGCGCCCGGGGGACCGGGTGCTGGATGTCTGTTGCTATCACGGCGGTTTCGCCTTGACGATCGCTCGGCATGCACAGCCCGCAAAAATTGTGGCGATCGATTCCAGCCTCGCCGCGTTGGAAGTGGCGGAAGAAAACCGTTGTCACAATGGGATGGAGCAGGCTCCGATCGAATGGTTGCGAGGCGATTTTTGGGAACTGCTGGATGGGGCACAGGACCGCAACGAACGGTACCAGGTGATCGTTCTGGATCCGCCTCGTCTGGCAGGATCGCGGGATCAGATGGCCGCAGCTCTGCGCGCTTACCATCGGCTTAACGCCACCGCCGTCAGCTTGCTGGATCCCGGGGGGATTCTGGTGACCTGCAGTTGCTCGGGGCGAGTCGGGCGGGAAATGTTCGAGCAGATGCTGCTGGGGGTCAGCAAGCGAACGGGTCGTGATCTGCAGATCCTTCGGCGTTTGGGTGCCGCTCCGGATCACCCGACTCTGGCCAGTTGTCCCGAAACCGACTACCTGAAGTGTTTCGTTTGCCGTGTGCTGTGATCGGGGAGGGCATCCGCCGTTGCGGTGGTCCGAGGCGAACGACGGGCGCCGCGAAACAGATTCATCTCTGAAAGTCGATCGAGAGATCGAACGGGTGAAGGAGGATCAAGCGATGTTGCAGGGACCACAAGGATCGGCGCGCAGGAATGGTAGGCTGTACCGGTTTGTCGCTGCGATCGTCCTCCTGCTAGGCCACAGCCAGCTTTTGGTGGCGCAGAGCCCATCGTCCACCGCCGCCGCCACGTTCGATGAGCGAAACGGAGTCGGTTTGTCGGGGGGCTCGGAAAGCCAGACGCTCCTATGGCTGGTCGCCAGTTGCCTGGGACTCCTGGCCGCTCTTCCAGGAATGCTGCTGTACTACGGAGGCCAGGTGCGTCGAAAGAACGTCGTCCATATGATGGCGCAGTTGACTACCCTGGTTGCCCTGATGGGACTGATCTGGGCGTTGATTGGATATTCTCTCACCTTCGGTGACTCGGGGAGATGGAACTCCTGGGTTGGAGGACTGCAGCATGTTGGTCTGAGCGGGGTCCAGCCGGTCGGTGATTCCGCTACGGGCTTCGTCCGCTGGCCGATGGCATTGGCTACCCCGCAAATTCCGACGATGGTGCATCTGCTAGTCCATGGGATCCTTTTCTCGTTGGCGTCGGCGATTCTGTGTGGGGCGTATGCCGAGCGGATGCGGTTCTCCGGGATGCTGTGGGTGACCATCGCCTGGGGCTTGCTTGTCTACTGCCCGGTAGCTC
>JBJSWM010000895.1:0-1617 GCA_046085865.1 Pirellulaceae bacterium | reverse complement strand
GAAAAGACCGGTGCAGTTGATGGCTTCGGTGAGCGACCCACCACCGTTTTTGGAGAGGTCGAGCACCACGGAGTCGACCCCTTTTTCCTTGAAGTCTTTCAAAATGTTTCGCACATCGCGCGTCGTGCTGCGATAGTTCGGTTTGTTTTCCCGAGCTCCATCCATATCCAGGTAGAAACTGGGAAGATTCAGGTATCCGATCTTGTAGGGGGTGCCATCCGCCTTTTGAAATCGCTCCAGCACCTCGCCCCGCGCCGCTTCGTCTTCCAATTGGATCTTGGCCCGAACGATCTCAAAGACCTGACGGCCCCCACCCAACTTCGGCTCGACAGTCAACCGGACTTTGGTCCCAGCGGGGCCTCGGATCAGATCGACGACGTCGTCCGTTTTCTTTTCGACGACATCGACATCCTCGGGGCTGCCTTCCTGCCCAACAGCGACGATGCGATCTCCCTTTTTCAATCGACCATCTTTCTCCGCTGCGCCGCCCGGGACAATCGACATCACCGTGACGTAGCCATCTTCCGAACGGAGCGAAGCACCGATGCCATCCAGAGACAGCTTCAACTGGATGTCGAAATTGCTTTGGGCCCGAGGTGCCATGTACGTGGTATGCGGATCCATCGAGGTGGTGAATGCCGAAAGATAGAACTCCAGAAGTTCGTACACATCCATCTGCGATCCGTTGCGTTCCTGCACACGGAAACGACTGTGGAGCTGCTTCCGGATTTCGTCGATCTGCTTGCCATCGGATTTTAGATCGAGCAGATTGAGCTTGATCGTTTTGCGCCAGCGATCCTTCTGCTCCTCTTCGCTCTTGGGATAGCTGACCACATCGCGATCGATCGCCACTGTTTCGTCGACGGTGAAATCATGATCGGCGTCGATCCAGGCGTGGATCATCGGCATGGCAGCGGTCAGCCGCTGGTTGTATCGCCGAAAGACGTCATAGGCGAAGCTGACATCCCCACCCAGCATCATGTCGTCCAACTGCTCTCGCTTCTGTGCGAACTCATCGATATCCGACTGCAAAAAGTACATCTTCATCGGGTCGAGTAGCCGCAAGAACTGATCGAAAGCTCGGCGCGAAATCTCGTCGTCGATCTTCGCCTTGGACAGATGGCCATTCTGCAGAAGCCGACTAACGGTGCGAGTGATCAGTCGATCCTGGGATGATGGCTTGGGGGTCTCGAGGACTCGCGGGAACTCTTCCGCATGGCTTTTGCCGACACCGGTCGCTAGAGAACTAAGCCCCAGGGCGATGCCTAGCAGCGAATTCTTTCGCGATCGTCCGTAATGAGCAGCAGCCACTAGCTTGCGAGGTTTCATCTTGAAGGATGCTTTCTTTGGTTTTATGGGCTCGATTCACCCTGGCGGGAATGCCAGGCTGCGATCCGCGCAACGTCACATCAAACGGGATCCGAACGGAACGATCCCAGGCCAATCCTAGGGAATCGCCGATTCAGGTGCAACATGGTTCGACTCGGCCCCAGGGAGCCCCCCTCATCTAGCCGCCCCGTCTAGCCGCTCCACTTTGCCTCTGGTTGGGATCTCCCCCTACCAACGCCATGGCTTCCAAGGATGCAACCGTTTGCGGAGCGTTCCGGCCGCCAGTCC
>JBJSWM010000894.1:0-1640 GCA_046085865.1 Pirellulaceae bacterium | reverse complement strand
CAAATTCTGATGGTTCTTTCTTCCGTGACTGACAGAAAGGCCTATGGCGCTCGCTTGCACTAGCCACCATCCCAGCTGTTGGATGAGCAGCCTGGACCGCTTGCGCAGCACTTCACCGCGTGGCCGCGGTGGCTACGAGGAAGCCTTTTCTACGAAGAGGCGAATGGCTCGCTTGCGGTAGCCACCATCGCCAGAAAGAAAATGTCTTGGTAGCCGCGGGGGTCCTTCGGTGTACAATGCGTGTAGCCGAGGCGGGGGAGGGAAACGGTGGGATCCGCTGGTTCAGTCCTTGCGGCAGCGAACCAAAGCGTTCCGATCGTTGTCCTTGATGTGGCTCACGAAACTTTGCCAATCCATACTGAGTTTTTGGACCGAGGAGTGGAGTGGACGAAAACCACGGGATATCTGAAGCGACCTTGCAGATCTCTGACCCTGAGACAGTGCTGCGCATGTTTGGTCCGCAGGACCAAAATCTCCGACAGATCAAGCAGGAGTTCGGTGTTTCAATCACACATCGAGCTGGTTTGATCAAGATCTCCGGGAGCCCCGAGGCGGTCCGATCAGCGACCGAGCAGTTGGAGCGTTATCGCAATCCAGCGGCTGCTACCACTTTGGTGACCTCAGTCCCATTGCCCTTGGAGCCAAACAACAAACCGATGGTCGCGTTCGCGGGAACTGACAAGAAGGAATTGGCGATCCATCATCCGACGTTGCGCATCGTGCCGAGAACCGAGGGACAGGCTCGCTATGTAGAAACGATTCGCCGGCATGACATGACATTCTGCATCGGGCCTGCCGGATGCGGCAAGACCTATCTTGCCGTCGCGATGGCTGTGGAAGCCTTCAAGACCAGACAGGTCCGCAAAATCGTTTTGGTGCGTCCGGCTGTCGAGGCGGGGGAAAGTTTAGGATTCCTGCCAGGGGATCTTCAGGCCAAATTGAATCCATACCTGCGCCCTTTGCTGGATGCGATTCATGATATGATGGGATTCGAGCAGGCAAAATATTTGATGGAGCAGGAAGTCATCGAGGTGGTGCCGTTAGCTTACATGCGAGGCCGTACGCTAAATCATGCGTTCATCATCCTTGATGAAGCCCAAAATACCACCGTGGCTCAAATGAAGATGTTCCTCACGCGAATGGGGGAAGGAGCTAAGATGGTCATTTCTGGAGACATCTCTCAGATCGACCTACCACATGGGGTGACTAGTGGGCTTCGCGATTCGGTGCAGCGGCTCAAAGGAATTCCTGGAATCGGTTTTTCAAAGCTTCAGGAAATCGATATCGTGCGTCATGCATTGGTTCATCGAATCGTGAAGGCATACGAAAATCCGTCGCAACCGTCCGGCTATTCACCCACTGGAGGCATGGAGCAAGGGCTCTGATCGAATCATGCACGCGTTAGCGAGTTCCGAGATTCGATGACTACCTCGACGCCCAAGAAGACGCGAAGTGAACGGGTCGCGTCACTTCAGACCGGACCAACATCCTGGGATCGCTGGAGGATCTGGTTGCTGAAGCGGCAAACGTTGCAGCAATTGGCGATAACGTTCTGCGTCTTCGCCCTGCTCTGGGCCTCCACCGGTGCCTGGGATCCACCATTCCCCTATCGACTTGGGGATGTTCCAGGAAGATCCCTG
>JBJSWM010000893.1:0-3933 GCA_046085865.1 Pirellulaceae bacterium | reverse complement strand
ATCACTCCATCGGGTTGCACTCGATCGCAGATGTTCAGAACATCTTCGGTGGTCAGCGGTTCAAAGAAGAGCATATCGCTGGTGTCGTAGTCGGTACTGACCGTCTCTGGGTTGCTGTTGACCATGATCGACTGAATCCCCAGTTCCCTCAGTGCGAAACTGGCATGACAGCAACAATAATCGAACTCAATTCCTTGACCGATTCGGTTTGGGCCGCCACCAAGAATGATGACCCTCTTCGTCCCACCCTTGCTCGGTACCTCGTCTTCGTCTTCATAGGTGCTGTAGTAGTACGGTGTCACCGCCTCGAACTCGGCCGCGCACGTATCGACCGACTTGAAGGTCGCCACCACCCCAAGTCGCTTGCGATAAGCCCTCACCTCAAGTTCGTCGCTGTTGAGTAGATGAGCGATCTGGCGATCAGAAAAACCATACTGCTTGGTCATCCGCATGACCGAAGCATCGACCTTCTCCAAATCGCCAAGATTCGCCAGTCGATCCTCCCACTCCACCAGTTCCAGCAGATGATCGAGGAACCAGGGATCGATGCCAGTCAGTTGGTAGATCTCCTCCAGCGACATTCCAGACTTCATCGCGTACCGTAGATAGAACACCCGCTCGGCATTGGGCCGCATCAGCTTCACACGAATCGCATCGTCGTCGGGTTGCTTTTCGGTGCCCCACAGATCTTTCCCATCGGAACCGAAACCAAAAGCCCCTACCTCCAAGCCCCGGAGCGCCTTCTGGAAAGACTCCTTGAAGGTCCTGCCGATCGCCATGGTCTCCCCGACGCTCTTCATCTGCGTCGTCAGCGTCGGATCGGCTTCCGGAAACTTTTCAAATGCAAAGCGAGGAATCTTCGTCACCACATAATCAATCGTCGGCTCGAAACACGCCTGTGTCTTTCGTGTGATGTCGTTGGGGAGCTCCCATAACTTATAGCCCACCGCCAGTTTGGCGGCGATTTTCGCGATCGGGAAACCGGTCGCCTTGCTGGCCAGTGCGCTCGATCGACTCACCCGAGGATTCATCTCGATGACGATCATGCGACCTGTCTTTGGATGGATGGCGAACTGGATATTTGATCCCCCAGTCTCCACCCCAATTTCCCGGATCACCGCTAGCGACGCATCCCGCATCCGCTGGTACTCTTTGTCGGTAAGCGTCTGCGCTGGTGCAACAGTGATCGAATCGCCAGTGTGAACCCCCATAGGATCGAAGTTTTCGATCGAGCAGATGATGACGACGTTATCGTCTTTGTCGCGCATCACCTCCATCTCGTACTCTTTCCACCCGATGATCGATTCTTCCAACAGCACCTCATGAATGGGTGACTGAGCGAGCCCATTGAGAATCAGGGCGTCGAATTCATCCCGGTTGTAGGCAATCGCCGACCCGGAACCACCCAGAGTGAAACTGGGGCGGACCACACACGGCAGACCGACATCTCCAAGCACCCGTCGGGCTTCCTCCAGCGAATGAATCACCTCGCCTCGGCATACCTCCAGCCCAATTTTTTCCATCGCCTTTTTGAAAAGCTCGCGATCCTCCGCCTTCTCGATCACATCCGGCCTGGCGCCGATCATCTCGACACCATACTTTTCCAAAACGCCATGGCGATGCAGGTCCATCGCTAGATTCAACCCTGTCTGCCCACCGAGTGTCGGCAATATGGCATCGGGCCGCTCCTTGGCAATCACCATCTCCACCACTTCCCAGGTCAGTGGTTCGATGTAAGTTCGATCGGCCGTCCCCGGATCGGTCATGATCGTCGCTGGATTGCTGTTGACCAGAACGATCTCGTACCCCTCCTCCCTCAAAGCCTTGCAGGCCTGAGTTCCCGAATAGTCAAACTCACACGCCTGACCGATCACAATCGGCCCGGATCCGATGAGCAGAATCTTCCGCAGGTCGGTTCGGCGCGGCACTTCAATCCCCCGTTCGCAGGCTGTTAGAATCCGATTTGGACAAATTCCCACCAGCTTAACACATCCCCCGGAATCCTCGCCAGGGGCCCCACCACCCGGATCGTTATTTGCAAAGGTTATTCGCATGCATCCTCGGCAGTCGAATCGGATCCCACGTCGCCGGATGATCGGGCAGACGATGATCGCCGCTGGACTTTCCTTCCCATGGCCACCTATCCGTACCACCAACCTAAGCGCGATGCATCCTGGCGTTACCAACTACCTCGATGACACCTTGCCGGAAATCTGCTCCCAGTGGGATCTGCCCGGCGCTATTGCCGGCTGGTTTTCGATTCGTCCCGATGGCCGCACCGATCAGAAGCTGTTCCAGGCTGGCATCAGGAAGGCCGGAGATCCGTCTGAGATGACTTCCGAGGATCGCTGCCACCTGGGTTCGTGCACCAAAGCGATGACCGCGACGCTGCTTGCGATCTTTGTCGATCGCGGTCAATTCTCGTGGGACTCCACACTCTCATCGCTCATTCCCGATGAACCCTGGCTCAAAGACTCCCCCTGGGGACCAGTCACCATCGACCAACTGATCAGCCACCGCGCCGGACTGCCTGCCAATACGAATTGGTGGCGTTACCAAGAACTAGCTCCTCCAACTCGCTTGCCCGATTCGCTCCTCGGCAGCGATCGATCGGACCAGCTGATCCTGGTGCGGAGAAGAGCGATTCTCCGGTCGTTGGAATCGATACCAAGACCAGACTCTCCCAAATTCGAGTATTCGAATCTTGGCTACTGCATCGCTGGTCACGCGTTGGAATCGCTGACAGGCAGATCATGGGAGCGATTGATGCAGACCGAAATCTTCCAGCCGCTTGGGATGACCACCGCTGGATTCGGCGCCCCAAGCCTAGCCGACCCCAACTCCCCCTGGGGACACCATCGCCCATCGGACGATCCCAACCTGCCTTGGGTCGCAGGTGAAACCGACAACGCTGCGGTGCTGGGCCCCGCCGGCACGGTGCACGCCTCCTGCACCGACTGGATCCGTTTCCTACAGCTCCACCTCCGCTCCGCGATGAAAGCGCAACCTCCAGAAGGGCACCCCGAGCGACGTTTGGGACTGCAGGAGGAAAGCCTAAGGCATCTCCATAGCGATCTATCGCAAAGCGATTATGGCGGCGGCTGGGGATTGGGTGGACGAACCTGGGCCAAAGGCCGGATCCTCACCCACACCGGCTCCAATACCACCTGGACCGCCATGGTCTTCCTCGCACCGCGAATCGGTCAGGGCATTCTGGCGGTCACCAACGCAGCCTCCCCCAAGGCCGCCGAAGGATGCGATCAAATTCTTCAGTGGATCCTTCGCAATCACATGGCATCCCGCCGCTGATCTCCACGACTTTCCTTAGATCGGAAAGAATCGCTGACGACAACAACCCACAGGATCAACGCTTACCATGAATCGCTTCATGCTCCCATGGATCGCCCCACTCCCCGCCGCCTTGCTTCGGTTGCTGAGCTGCCTTCTGTTTTGGATAAGCTCTGGGCCCCTTACCTCGGTGCCTCTTGCCGCTCAGTCGCTGCTGGAAAGACCCGCACTGCCATCCCGAATCGTCGTTCTAACCTTCGATGACTCGGTGCGTAGCCATTACGACGTGGTGCGTCCACTACTGATGAAGTACAACTTCCGCGCGACGTTCTTTATCACCGAAGGGTTCGATTTCAAATCGAACAAAGACGACTACATGACGTGGGAGCAGATCGCGCAGTTGCATCGCGATGGCTTTGAAATCGGAAATCACACTCGCGACCATCTTGCGATTGGCGATGAACAGGTCGACCAACTCGACGAACAGCTGAAGGCGATCGAAGATCAGTGCATCGCTCACGGGATTCCAGCCCCCGTCTCCTTCGCATGGCCCGGCAATCGATTCTCGATCCAAGCCTTTGAGACACTGAAGCGTCATGGAATTCGATGGGCGCGACGCGGCGGGGGGCCAGAGTTCCCTTACGA
>JBJSWM010000892.1:0-1995 GCA_046085865.1 Pirellulaceae bacterium | reverse complement strand
ATAAGGGCTGTGTGGAACAGAGATCTCTGGAACAGCCAGGGGATGAAGATCGAACAGGCGAGCACCACACCCAGCCCATCTCCCTGGACCAGATATCGATTGATTGGATATTCTCCTTCCCCCCATCGGATTTCACGCTGCAGCGGGACGTGAGCCAACTGAAACAGGTCCAGCCCCTGGCTGACGAGGGTGGCAGCTGTGGCGTCGTAACTTGCAGAACCATCGGTCCACATTCCCGGGGGCCAAAGCAAGAGCAGTCCAATTCCGAGGATCGCTGTGAACCAGCGTGGGGAGCATGCCGGCAACCCGTGGAGCGCCAGAAGGCCTAATGCCACCAGCAACATCAAAGGCTCGAACACCCAGAATGCAGCCATCGTCGCAATCAGGGGGGGCCACCATCGCAGGGCAGATGAATGAGCGATTTGGGGTGTCGAATCGAGATCTCCACCCATCCTCAAATTCGCTCGGTGATGAACCAACAGCCAGATCCATAAGAAGAGGGCTATGGCGGTTACGGGCCATCGATCAAGCGAGAGAGAGCTTCTTAGGATCGCTAGGCCAATCCATGCCAGGGCGCCCAAGGTGCACCAAGTCATCGCACCTTGGCTGAACGTCCGGCGGGAAGAACCGGAAAGATGTGCATCCATGAATCATCCCTAAGGAGGGCTGGTTCCAACGCGGTCCATCGGAAAAAAAGCCGACTGCATCATAGCAGTTCACCTTCCTGGGTCCACACCACCCATCCTGGAGCCTTGGATTCCGCACCGATTCAGGGGATGCCTCGGACAATCGCAGGTCCTGCTAAACGGGTGACCCATAGAGGCAGTTTCTGCCAGATCTTCACCAGTTTGGCATTGGCCCCTTGATCGGGCCTCATCGCTTCGGCCGATCCTCGGCGCAGATAGTATTGCCAGTGTGCTGCAGCGGGGATGGAGCCCCACTGTTTTTTGAACTTGAAGGTACCAGAGTCGACGGAGCTTCTTCCGAAATCAAAGAGAGGCGAATTCCTTTCGACCGCTCGCGATAGCAGGTTCCAGTAAAGAAACATATTGCACTGCGTGGCATTGTAGGCACGCAGACTGCTGGCACTTGGCACTTCTGTTCCCGAAGCATGGTGGATCAGCAGGGCCGCAGCGACTGGGACGTTCTTTTGTCGCACCACACAGAATTCGGATGTCTCCGGGAAGTTGCGTAGGATGGAAAGGAAGAGCCGCTTTCCGAAGACTGGGGTGCCCAGGTCGCGCATGTTGGTGGAGAAGACCTCGTAAAACGGCTCCAAAAGCTCCTCCCGTCCGAAGGAGGCCTGGGATCCGAACTGCTCGTGCTGGCTTCGCTTGATCTGGCTGCGCAATTCCGATCGGAATTGCTTCAGTAGTTTTTCGGTGGAGTCAGGTAAGGGGAGACGCATATGGACTTTGTCGGTACGACTGACGTTGAGTCGCGGGTCGTCTAGTGGTTTTTCATGGCGCAGTTCCAGATAACGCACCTGTCGCTGGTCCGCCAGTTCGATCGCTTGACCGAGCAGATCGCGAGCCGCTTCGGGGGTATGAGCCCAGATGCCGCCGGTGTTGATGTAGGGAAGTGAGACGAGGAAGCGACCGAACCAGGGAGTGGCGACTTCAACCAGCGGGAGTTGGCCGGTCAATTCTCCGAAGCTGTTGCGTGTCTCCAAGAGGTGACTTCGATGGCCAAGGCCTTGAGCTGTCGCTGCCAGCCAGGCCGGGTCATGTCCGACAAGTCGTTCCAGAAACATGGGAGATAGCACCTTTGCAAACCGCTGTAGGATGGGGAGCCATCCTCTGCTGCGTCACTGTTTTGCGTTGGATGGAGTTGCCTGAAGCGCGGCGGCGGCCTTCTTTGCGGTGGTGTCCCAGCTGGCGAACTCAAGACACCACTGTCGCGCGGTGTCACCCTGGGACTGCCGCAGCTTTGGGTCGCTCCATAAACGCTCCAGGAAATCGATCCAATGCGATGGTTTCTTGGCCACTAGGCAGG
>JBJSWM010000891.1:0-8777 GCA_046085865.1 Pirellulaceae bacterium | reverse complement strand
AGCACGAGCACGAGCACGAGCACGAGCACGAGCACGAGCGGAAAAGAGGGGGGCAGGAAGTCATCCGAGGAATTTCGAAGAAAGAAAAAATCCTCACCCGACCAGTGCTTTTGATCGGGTGAGGAAGATCGGCTAAATCGTAGCGCACGCTAAATCTTGGTTGGACCATCACCACCTGCTGGGGCATCATCAGCGGGTGGCCGAGCGGGCCGTTCGCCGTCACCAGGAGGTCCACGACGCTCTCCAGGACGCCCTGGCCGTTCTCCTGGTCCGCCGCCGCGACCTGCACCGGGACCACCAGGACCGCCAGGGCCGCCGCGACCTGCACCAGGACCACCAGGTCCACCTGGGCCTGGTCCCATTCCTGGTCCGCCTGGTCCCATTCCTGGTCCGCCTTGTCCCATTTGAGAAGCCCGCGCGGCCATCTCCTTGGCGAATTCCATGAACTCATCGCGGCTCAATTGGCCGTCGCCGTTACGATCAAAACTGAAGGCTCGTTCGGCCATCCGTTCCGGCGATGGGCCGCCACGCATACCCGGACCTCCAGGTCCACCAGGGCCCATGCCGGGTCCACCGAAGCCCGGGCCTCCCGGGCCACCAGGACCACCACCGAAGCCAGGACCTCCGGGGCCACGACCTCCCGGACCACCTGGTCCGCCGAATCCAGGGCCTCCGGGGCCACGACCTCCAGGTCCCCCGAAGCCGGGGCCACCAGGGCCGCGTGGGGGACCTTCTCCTGGAGGTGAATCAGGTCGATCGCTTGGCGGTGGAGGAGGATTGCCGCCTTCAGGGGGAGGTGGTGGTGGACCGTCGGGGGGTGGTCCGCCCTCGGGTCGACCATGCCGACCACCATCAAACTCATCGGGGGTCAAGACGCCATCGCCATTGCGATCGAGCGACTTGAGGCGTTGGGCAGCAGCCGCCATTTCGTCGGCGCTGATCTGATGATCCTGGTTGGCATCGAGTGCAGCGATCAGTGGATGCGGACCTCGGGGACCTTCCGTGGGGCGATCCTCGAGCCGCCCGGGCCCACGTCCTTCACCTCTTGGTCGTTCTCCATCGCGGGGTCCTTCCCCATCCCTCGGTCGCTCACGCCGTGGTGGCTGATCTTCGGGGGGCCGTCCCTCAGGTGGCTGGGCCAGAACGACCCCTAGTCCACCGATGCCTAATGCCGCCAGCCATCCCAGTTTTTTCTTCATCGCTGTTGCCTCCTGATTTGAACTGTTCTCTCCGCAATTTGCTGGGCAGGTGCACCAGTTCCTCGCACCCGGCATCCTACAGAAATGAACCTGAAAGGAAGATGAAAACTAAGAAAATAGTCGATCGATTTTCTGAATGGTTCTTCGCTGGCCGTCCATGCGCCGCTGGTTCATCGTGTGGGTTCTGCAACGCCCGAATTTGTTCGTGGTCAAGAACTGCTTGCAGCGCGGCGAGCCTTCTGTCGCCTTCGGGCAGCGATCGGTTGCCACAGCATCCATAGGCCGGTGCCCCACAGGCCGAGAAGGGCCAGAGCCATAGGCAGGAAGATCCCTAGTTTGGAAAAGTCCCCGGCAAAGAATGACCCGTCGTGCAGCGACTCGATCCAGTCGCTGCGTCGGATCGCCCGTTGCAGCATCCCGCCACTGGCCAGATCGATCTGCAACTCCCAGCCATCCTTCATCAGCACCTTGGCGATTCCCTTGGAGGGACGCACATCGATTCGATCGATCTGCTTCCAGGTGGCATCCTGGGTTGCCGATCCGTCGCTGGCGCGCACCGTCTGGAGGATTTGCTCCCAGGCCACGGTCGGCTCCCGCGCCTCCGTCCGCTGCTCGGGAGGCTGCACCCATGCAATCTGCTTTTTTAGCTGGAGTGCGATACCGGTGACGATCACCAACAGCAGGGGCAGAGCGATCGCCATGCTCATCCAGTAATGTACCCGTCGGTTTCGCATCGATCCCTTGCCCACGATGTTTCCTTCTCTGTTGCTCGTCCTACCCTCAATCTGCCCGGCTCATGACGACTTGGTTCGGCTTGCTTTCATCGGTGGCGGGTATGGCCCTGCCGACATTCCGTTCCTGAAGTGGTTTCATCGCCTCAGGCCCAGGGAAGTTCCGCCTGCACGCCTCGCATCCGATCCAGGAGCAGTCCCACGGCTTTGACCATGGTATCTAGAGGCATCGAGGCAAGGCTGCGTCCACTTTCCCGCACCTGCTGATCGCTCAGCGGCAGGTGGATAAACGCCACTCGCCCCGCCTTGCCATGTGTCTCCAGCCAATGGTGCGACAGGTAGAGGGCGGCGTTGCAAAGGTACGTTCCGGCATGGTAGGAGACGCGTGCAGGGATCCCTGATTGCCGCAGGTAGCTGGCCCAGACACCCAGCGGAAACTTGCTTCGGTACCCAACCGGTCCACCCACCACCAGATCGCCAAAGTCGGCTCCCTCCGCTTCGGTGACCCCCGCCACGTTCACCGCGATCGCCTCCAAGTGGATCTGCGAAATTCCGGGTGCCTGTCCCAGGTGGATAATGCTGTCGAATCCTCGCGCCAGATCGATCTCCAATCGCTCCTGAAACCTTGTCAGGCTAACCGGATAGCGTCGCGTGATCACGTTGGGGATCGTGCCTCGGACGCGAAGCAGTTCGACAATTGTCTCCCAGCTGGAGTTGCTGCTCCATTGATCGTAGGGTTCGAAAGCGGTCAGCAGAATGCGCACGGATCGTCTTCTCGAAAAGCCCCAGAAAGAGCCTGCGGAGGATTGCCCTGCCAGGGCCCCACGCCACAATCTCCTTGAAGTATAATCGGGCGAACCCCGTGAGAATGGTCTGCACCTCCTGCTGCAGCCAGCTCGCTATGGCGGGGACTGCCAGACCCACCTAGAGACGCGGTTCGTTCCCAACGGACCTTCCTCCCAGTCAAGGTAACCTAGCGATGAAGCTGCTCATGAGCCATTTTGCCCGTCTGATTCCTGTCGTTGCCGCTGTCCTTTCCTGCGTCGCAGGCCCTCTGGCCGCCCAGTCGGTCTTCCCCGACAAGGCTCTCGAAGCCGCTGTCCGAAAGGAAGTTTTTGCCAAGCGATTCAACGAAGAGCCGATCACGGCTGATGATGTGAAGAACATCTCCCAGGTGGTCGCCAAAGGAAAGGGAATCACCAACCTGGAGGGACTGCAGCACTGCGCCGCGATCATGCTGATCGATCTGGAGAATAACCAGATCGCCGATCTGGCTCCTTTGAAGGAACTGAAGCAACTGCAATCGGTGAATCTGGCGGGGAACCAGATTGAGTCGATCGAACCGATGGCGGGGCTGGTTGCGATGCAATACCTGGAACTCTCCCGCAACAAAGTGAAGGACATCGCCCCCGTCAAGGCGATGACCAACATGCGGTCGCTTTATCTTTCCGACAATCAGATCACCACCCTGGAGTCGGTGCAGGAACTGAAGAAGATCTGGACCCTTTATGCGGCGCGAAATCCGATCGCCGACTTCGCCCCAGTCGGCCAACTCAAATGGCTCAGTTCGCTCGACCTTCAAGGCTGCCAGATCAAGGACCTCAGCTTCCTCAAGCCGCTGACGGAACTGCGTTACCTCATGCTGATCGACAACCAACTGGCCGATCTTGCTCCGCTGGTGGAAATGTGCAGCGCCGACTCGCAAGGGGATAAGCGGTTTGCTCCCTTCCTGAAGCTATATCTCCACAACAATCCGCTCAGCGATGCAGCAAAGAATGAACAGTTGGCCAAGCTGAAGGAGATCGGCGTTCGGCTGAATCTGGATCCCATCAAGAAGTAGGTCACCTCTCGTCGAGGCCAACTCGTTCGACCGAATCGTAGGATGGACTTCCAGACATCACGCCGCAGGACAGGCTAAAAGTCGGTCCTGTGCAACCCCAGCCGCGGAGGCGCAGCATTTCTCTTGTTGGGGCCGCAAGGCCCAGACGGAGAGAAGGAAGAGAATCGATCCACTTCCTCTTCGGGCTGTCGCCACCTTCAATCTCTGAGTCGGCTCAGCGGGCCTGGGATACGCTGCGAGGATTCTTTGGCGGCGCATGCCGCCATGCGTCGCATTGGATCGATAGCGTGCCAAGCGGCCCCATGTGGGTCTGCAACAGCAGCGCCAAGTGGGCGGCATTGCTCTAGCTGCGGCTGGGCCCCCGACGCGGAATAGGAAAAGCGCAGATCCTTCCCTTCTGCAGGCCGTCGCCACCGGAAGTTCCTGTGTCGGTCCTCTGGGCCTAAGCTTCGTGTGAGCGAGCATGCGACCGTCCTAGAAGCGGGGATGCGTACGGTGATTGCCGCATTCAATCCATTGCGATTAGCGGGCAAGAGTGGAATAGGCGCAGACGGTCCGAAAAAATTCATGCCTTCGGCATCTTCTCATAGGAAGGATTCGTGCGACAACGTCGTGGTAGGTTGTAAGCGGATGTGGGTAAACGATGCCGATTCCAGATGACTTGCTCTCGGAATGCCTGACCCGTTTGATCGCTCCCTGAGGCGACGGCCAGAAAAGAGGTCCATCGGACCACACCGCGGGTCTGCGGGCCAATCTCCACTCACTGCGACACTCCGGCGTCATGCTGGAGTTGCGCCCAAGCTTAGCGGTATGGTTGCGAGCTGTCCGGTTCTTTTGCGCCGGCAAAGGCACAACGGAGGGCTTATTGTTTTGTCGATCTGGGATTGTCTGTGAGCGGGGGATCCAAGCCAGCCAATCGGAAGGCTTTTAGGGACGGCCTCCAACCGAGGGAAAACTTGTCAGTTGGCTACCAAGCAGGGAAGTTTTTGCCTCGTGATGGCCCTTTCGATCGGATCTTGGAGTTGGTTGGTCGCACGCGATGACGCGAAGAAAGGACGCGGTAAGTGCGTCAGCACATGACGACCGGTTCCAAGCGACATCCGACCTGTCGATTCGATTGGCAACGAAAAGTCACAGCCCACAGCCCACAGAAAAAGGCGACCGGACACCCTTGTGGGAATCGCGAATGGGAAGGGAGGCTCCGTGGCTTCGTGCCTTCGCGGCTTTGCGTGAGCCAACAAGGAATTGCACGATGTCGCAAGAAGTCATGAGGGGGCAAAACTTCGTCCAGTTGGCATTTTTCGGCATGGCGTTGGAATTCCATGCATCCCGATCGAATTGCCCTTCGCAGGTCACCGGTTGGGAAGTTTCGTGACGCCGGAATCAGGCGGCCGATGTCTTGTGGCAAGCTTCGATGGCGGAGTTGATTTGCAGAACAAAGGATCGACCGGAACTATGGGAGTTTCATGACGGGCTGGGGCGAGCCGACCTACAATCCAGCTCGGCGTTTTCAAGCGAATGCAGCGAAGTGATCGCTACCCAAAAGAATCCCGGATAGACCAAAAAACGAACCGTCAGGAAGTCTCTGGACTGCCTGACGGTTCGTTGGATTTGGGCAAGTATTCGTCGCAATTCCTGATATGCGACGCAATCGATTCCCCGTCGGCAAAAGATTGACGGAGTGTTGCAGTCGTTACTTTTTCCGCTGAGCCATTTCATCGCGGAGTCGAGCTGCCAGTTCGTACTGCTCGGTGGCTACCGCATCGGCCAGCCGTTCGGGCAGCGTCTTCCCTAGCTCATATTCGCTCCGCAGCGACTCGCGGAATTGCTTCAGCTTCTGCACCATCTCATCTTCGTCGTAGAGATCCTCTGCCTCATGTTCGGCGAAAAGGTCTTTGAGTGTCTGCAACCCATCGTTGATGGCGTTGACCGCTTCTTCGGCGTCTTCGTTTTCCAACGCCAGGAAGGCGAGTGCCTGGGTGCGATGGAAGAGGACGAAGGGCCGGTACTGTTCGTGACTCATCACCCAATCTTCATCCGGTCCATGGTCGCGGCAGACATCCATCAATTCCAATGTATGGTCGGCGTCCTGGACGGCTCGCTGGTAATGCTGCAGTCTCAGCCAGGATATCCGGCGATGGTAATACTGCGCGAACTCCCTGTCGGCCTCAAAACACTGCTCTTCGGACATCGCGAAGTCTGGTTCGTCCGCTTCGCAGTTGAGCAGATAGGCGAGATAGGTTTCAAATCCATCAAAGCGACTTCCGTCGGGACGGCCCGTCGTTTCGATCTGCAGGATCCCCATGTCGATCCGCATCTGGATGACATCACGACCATCTTCGCCTTTGACCAACCGCACCGATAAACTTTGCGGATCGTAGGACCAATCCTTCAGTAAACGATCCAGATGTTTGTCACTCGACATGGAGTGTCGCCTCCGTGGGGGGCTCACAGCGTCAGGGTTCTGATTTGGATTTCGACTTTCGCATTCCATTGTGTTCAGCCGATCTATTGGAAACCAGACCCCGGCGGGGCAAGTGATGCCGCCTGTACCTTTTTTGACGATGCCGGACGACCGGCCCTGCATCTGCCAAACATCTTTCGATCCACTCTGCCGAAAGAGAAGAGCCGGCCAAGAAATACCATAGGAAACTCAGCAAAGACGGCTGGGACAATTGGAGATCGCAGGCTTGGGGCCATCGCTGCGATGGAAGGTGGAGGTGCATTCGAAAGAGAGCCAGCATCATCCTTCCCAGCGGGGGGTCGACCGGCCGGACTTTTTGTCGGCTTGACGCTGTTTGTTTTGCAGCCGACGGCGGACCGATCCGTGGGTAGGACGCGTCGGTCGGCGGGGGATGACTGGCTGCATCGCCTGCAGGATCCACTCTCGCAGGCGTTCCTTGCACAGCCGCTTGTTGGTCGACTGATCTCGCGAGGTCTGGCTGGTGATCAAGATGG
Source organism: Pirellulaceae bacterium (assembly GCA_046085865.1). Lineage (GTDB taxonomy): Bacteria > Planctomycetota > Planctomycetia > Pirellulales > Pirellulaceae > JBEISR01. The sequence continues at coordinate 2,049 of JBJSWM010000891.1, read as the reverse complement.
CGCCATCCTGAAGCCAGCGGCTTCCCACTAGGGCTCGCAGACGCTGCTGAGTCCGATCGTCTAGTAGCGGGTTCCCCTCGGCTTGCCACCGCAGCGTCACCTTGGAGTTGACCTTGTTGACATTCTGACCGCCTGGGCCGCTGCTGCGCGCGATGATCCATTCCAGCTGCGTCTCGGGAATCAGCAGATTGGTGTTGATTGCTATCCCGTCCATCGGTCAGTCACCTCGGCCAAGCTGCTGTCGTCTCGGGCTGGTCGTCTCTGGCTTCTCTCCGCGGAATGCATCGCTGGAGCGGCCTTTGCGGGCCCACCGTCTCTCGGAAGGTCGGTTATCATCATAGCGTCCTTCGTTTTGGATGCATCCCGCTTGGTGAAATGACTCCCCTTGCCCCATCGTGGTTGCGTCACACAACCCAGGAATCCCCAGATCACTAGCCACTGGCCCTGGTGGATCTCTCTGGTTTTTGCGCTCGTTCGAAAGGAATCGCCTCATGAACGCTACCGATCAGACCACTCACTTCGGTTCATGGTTCGCGCTCCGGTCGCTTGCTGTCAGCTTGGCGACCACACTATGGTGGGTTGCCACCCCCCTTCCCTGCTCCGCGCAGGACGCTACTTCCGGCGATGCCAAGCTGGCGGCTCCCGCGTCGCTTTGGAGTCGCGATGGCGAGGATTGGCCGCGAATGCTGGGACCCAACGGCGACAATCGATCGAATGAAGCGGGGGTGCGGCTGGAATGGCCGGCCGGCAGCGAGCCGAAGATGGTCTGGACGCTGCCAACAGGAGTGGGGTATGCCAACGGAGTCGCTGCGTATGGACGATTTTTTCAGTTTGATCGCTTCGGTGATGTGGAACGATTGACGTGCGTTCATGCGGAGACGGGCAAGGTGCTTTGGACCGCGGAGGGGCCAGTCGAATACACCGACATGTATGGCTACAACAATGGTCCGCGATGCAGCCCTCTGGTCGATGGCGGTCAGGTCTTCGTCCATGGCGTCGCGGGAAGGCTGGCTTGCTACCGCGTCGAAGATGGGAAGTTGCTTTGGCAACGATCTTTGAACGAAGAGTACAACGTGGTCCCTAATTTTTTTGGGGTCGGATCCGCACCACTCGTCGTCGGGGAACTGCTCTGGGTGATGGTTGGCGGTTCTCCCAAAGATGCTGCCGTGATTGTGCAAGGTCAGTTGCAGGGATCCAAGCCCAACGGGACGGCGTTGGTCGCCTTGGATCGTTGGACCGGGGTGGAAAAGCATCGCCTGGGCGATGACTTGGCCAGCTATTCGGCGCCGATCTTGGCTACCATCGAGGGGAAGCTGTGGTGCTTGGCTTTTTGCCGACAGGGGCTGATCGTCTTCGACCCAGCCCCTGGTCAGATCACCGACACGTTCGACTGGCGATCCGATGTATTTGAAAGCGTCAATGCGGCCAGTCCGATCGTGCGGGGCGACGAAATCTGGTTGACTGAAACGTATGGTCCGGGATCGGTCAAGCTGCAACTGAAGGATGGGAAGCTGAAGGAGCTGTGGCGGGATGAGAAGCAGCAAAAGAACCAGGCGATGCGAGCTCACTGGGCCACACCGATTCTTCGCGATCGCTACCTGTTCGGCTGCAGTGGACGCAATGAACCCGACGCCAGTCTGCGATGTGTCGACTGGGAGAGTGGGAAGGTGCAGTGGCAGGTGCGGAATCGCGACCGCACCACTCTGCTGGGGGTGCAGGATCACTTTTTCGTCTACGGCGAGTATGGTCAATTGGCGCTGATGAAAGCCAACCCGGAACGGGCGGAGGTAGTCATCGCGTGGGACTACGAACAGAAAAGGGGAGACGACGGTCGTCCCCTGCTGGAAGCGCCTACCTGGTCGCCGCCCGTGCTGTCGCATGGCTACCTTTATCTGCGAGGGGCAAGGCGGTTGGTCTGTTTGGACGTCCGCCAGCCGACTCCCTGATCCCTGCCTGGGATCTCAAGGAACGCTTCGCGAATCCCTGGCGATCGTTTATGATAAGCCGTGACGGGTGAGGCGGGCTGGTCATCGACCGCCGCCTTGAGGT
>JBJSWM010000890.1:0-2232 GCA_046085865.1 Pirellulaceae bacterium | reverse complement strand
GGTCAGCACAACCAGCCCCCGGTCTTCCTGATGGTCACGATCCATTCTTCGGGCCATCGCAGGAATGGCCAGTCGGACCACATTGAAAGTGCCGACAAGATTGACGTCAACAACACGCCGAAACGCCTCCAGTGAGGCAGGTCCGTTGCGCCCCCAGACTCGCTCCCCATGTAAGATGCCTGCACAGCAAACCAAAACCGAAAGCTTGCCAAATCGCGCGATCGACTGATCGACCATCGCCTGCACTACCGACTCGTCGGTCACATCGCCGCATTGGTGAAGGTACGATTCGACTCGATCCCCCGCGATGCCAGGAACCGAAGGCCGAAGGTCGACCCCGATCACCTTGGCCCCCGCTTCCAGGAACTGCCGAACGGTCGCTGCCCCCAGACCCGAACTGGCTCCAGTAACCATTACCACCTGCTCCGACACCTTCATCGCATCCTCCTATCAACCGACTCTCTGGCCGGGGCCTGTCAACGATCTTCCCCTGCCGATGGCATCGTAAGAGAAACCAGTGGGCAACTCCATCGATTCTTCCTCTCAGCAAAGTAACACCTTGCGGTCGCTTCCCTTGCGAAAATGGCCATCCAGGGGACTCCGCTCATTTCCTGTCGCCCGATTGCTCCGGCTTCTCTTCTGCAGCGATTCGTGCGAAAAATCACAAAATCGAACGATGTTAGCGGTCGCGATGGCTATCGGCGGGCAAACGAATCTCCAGGCTACCTCGATTTCGCAAGACCGTGTCGACTGGTGGATTGCCTTGGGCGATACTAAGTTGGGGTGTTTCCTCTTGGAACGCCCCGCCTTTCATTGGCCGAGTCCAACTACCCAAACTCTGGATGACCATGTCGATCCATCAACCTCCCGATAGTCACGCGTCCGAAGCCAATCCCACGTCCATTGGGCCCACCTCCCCTACGACGGATCGCTCTTCCAAAGTCCTGCCGGCTGATCCCAGCCAACCCTTGCCAAGACCGGAGAAGACGGTCAAGCCGGTGCAAGTGCGATGGCGCTACGCCATCTCCATTCCGCTAATTCACCTGCTCGCGTGCCTCGCCTTTGTCCCCTGGTTCTTCAGTTGGACGGGAGTCGCCCTCAGCATCCTTGGACTCTATGTCTTCGGAACTCTCGGAATCAACATTGGCTACCACCGCATGCTCACCCACCGTGGCATGACCGCACCGAAGTGGTTTGAGCGACTTTTGGCGCTTTTGGGTGTGTGTACCATGCAGGACACCCCGGCATGTTGGGTGGCGATGCACCGAATTCACCACCAGCACTCCGACCATCAACCCGATCCTCATAGCCCACTTGTGACCTTCTTCTGGGGCCACTTTGGATGGCTGATGTTTGAAAACCGGGAGTTCACCAATGTCCACGATTACCAGCGGTTCACCAGGGATCTTCTGAAGGATCCGTTCTACATGAACCTGGAACGCCGCTCGAACTGGCTCAAGATCTACCTAGCCGTCGCCATGCTTTACCCGATCGTTGGCTTCCTGATTGTCTGGACTTCCACAGGGAATGTTTGGGGCGGTGTCCAGTTCGGTGCCAGCCTACTGGTCTGGGGAGTCTTTGTGCGAACGGTTCTGAATTGGCATATCACTTGGAGCGTCAATTCGGTGACGCATATTTGGGGTTACCGAAATTACGAAACAAAGGACAACAGTCGCAATAATTGGATCATCGGACTGATCTCCAATGGGGAAGGCTGGCACAACAATCACCACGCAGACCAGCGAGCCGCGGCGCACGGACATCGCTGGTGGGAATTCGACGTCAGCTGGCTGACCATCCTCGCCTTCGAACGACTTGGTCTAGTCCGAGATGTCGTTCGCCCGCAGGCCTGGAATCCCGAGAAGTCGGTCAGCAAAAAGCCGAGATGACCGCTGCGGTTTCCAGGTGTCGCTTGGAACCAAAAGCCCCTCCGCTCAGAAACATCGGCACCCCGACGACAAATCTTCGACGCTCCGAAAACATCCAAACAGGAGAAAGGTCGAAAAGTAAGCCATCGATCGGCAGTGCAGTCGGGAGCGGTGTAGCATTGGCTACATCGCTCACAAAAGTTCGTGATCGCGATCGATGGCCGGGCATCCCTCGAAGATGGCAAAGCCTCCCGCTCTCCTCCAAGAGGTTTCACTCACGTCGCCGACGATGTTCATGGATGCCTTCCCATAAAAACGCAAGCTTTGCGGGGTCGCCGGGAATAGCCAGACCAGTTGGTGACGG
>JBJSWM010000889.1:0-5853 GCA_046085865.1 Pirellulaceae bacterium | reverse complement strand
GGCGGTGCAGTTGGAAGACCGAGCACTTTGCCCGGCAACCTTGGGGGTAGTAACCGCCTACCTGGCGGCGCCAGCACGCGACCAGCCCCTGGAGGCAATCCCGGGTTGGGCGGTAGTCCGATGACGCGCCCGGCTCCTGGTGGAATCCCAGGCCTGGGAAGCAGTCCGTCGACTCGCCCAGCGCCCGGGGGAATCCCCAACCTGGGAGGCAACTCACTGAGCCGACCTCCTCAAGGCGGGATTGGTGGCAATCCGACCACACGTCCAGCACCCCAGATGCCTCAGAACCGTCCCGCACCCGGCGCGACGCGGCCGAATCTGGGTAACACCCAGCGACCTTCGCTACAACCGGGTTCCATCCGGCCGACAACGCGTCCATCTCCTGGCGACATCGGTGGTGGGATTGGTGGAACCAACCGTCCCGGTGCAGGGGGTGGGATTCGTCCGCCGGGACCTGGCGGCGGCAATCTGCCCAACGGCGGCAACAATTTGCCCAACGGTGGTAGCAATCTGCCCAATGGGGGAAATCGTCCTGGCCAGGGCAATCGGCCTGGGATCGGCGACCGTCCTACGATCGGAAACCTCACCAAACCGGCACCTGGTTTTGAACGACCGGTACCTGGTGGTGGCAATCGGCCTACGACGCTGCCTGGAGATTTGAATCGTCCAGGACAGGGAGGGGGCAATCGTCCTGGAATTGGTGGGGGAAACAGGCCAGATCTTTCCAGGCCGGGCGTCAATGACCTCCCCGGCATCGGCGACAATCGGCCAGGCGGCAACAGGCCAGGTATTGGCGGCAACAGGCCCGACTGGAACGGCAATGGCAACCGACCAACAACCCTTCCTGGAACGGTCAATCGCCCAGGGATCGGTGGCAACCGACCCGACTGGAACGGCAATGGTGGCTGGAACGGCAACAACCGTCCGGGTGGTTGGGGTGGAAGTGGTTGGAACGGAGGCAATCGCCCAGGTGGTATTGGTAACAACAACAATATCATCAACAACACCAACAACAACTACAACAACATCAATGTCAACCAGTGGAACCGCCCTTCATGGGACCGGCCTTACAACCGACCTGGCTGGGGATACGACAACGGCTACAACAACTGGGGCTGGAATAACAACAACTGGAACAACTCCTGGCACGATTCGTGGCACAACAACTGCATCAACCAGCACTACCATGGCTGGTACAACGGCTGTTGGAACGGGTACTGGGGAAGCAGTTGGTATGCTCCATTGGCGTATGGCGCGGTGGGTTGGGGACTCAATTCCTTCTTCACTGGAGGCGTGGGCTATGGCTACGGTGCAACGTATGTCAATCCGTATTACGCGGTTCCGGCGACCACAGTCGCCGTGCCGACAGCTCAGGTGGCCCCCTACGATTACTCGCAACCAGTGATCGTCAACAACTACGTCACCACCGAGAACACGTCGCAGGGCAGCCAGGCGGAGTCGTCAGCGGCAGGCGGTACATCAACGGCGACGCAGACGCAGGAGACCAATCCTGCGTTCCAGAAGTTCGACGATGGACTGGCGCTCTTCAAGACAGGTAAGTACTCCGATTCGCTCGGTAGCTTCACCAGCGCCTTGAAGGATATGCCAGGCGATCCAGTCATCCACGAAGTCCGCGCTCTGACGCTCTTTGCCGTCGGAGACTACGGCCAAGCTGCCGCAGCGCTCAACTCGCTGCTCGCTTCGGCTCCTGGTATGGACTGGACAACGCTCAGCGGTCTCTACGGCAACGTGGATGACTACACCAACCAACTTCGAAAGCTGGAATCGCACTGCAAGGCCAACCCCAAGGACCCTGCCGCCCATTTCGTGCTCGCCTATCACTACCTAGTGATCGGCAGCAAGGATTCGGCGATCAACGCTCTGAAGGTGGTGGTGGCCAACCAGCCACAGGATGTCACCGCCAAACGGATGCTGGATGCCCTCAGCCCGCCAGAACCGAAGGCCGATTCGGAAACACAGGCTCGAAGCGCCCAGCCTGCGGCTGCTGAGGCCAATTCGAAGCCTGTCGAGGGAGACGCCAAGCCAGAGCCTGAGACGGATCTGGTCGGAACCTGGGTAGCAACAGCCGGCAAGTCCAGCATCGAACTTTCGATCACGGAAGATTCCAAGTTCAGCTGGAAAGCAACGGAAGACGCCAAGGTGGTCGCCGAGCTGACGGGCGATCTGGTGGCGGCTGGCGATGCCATCTCGTTGGACACCCCCGATAAGGGCTCGATGGCAGGCAGCGTGGTTTCCGGCGGTGCCGACCAGTGGACATTCATTCCACCGGGAGCTCCTGCCGAGGCTGGGCTGAAGTTCAGTCGCAAGAAGTAATCGGCGTCCAGTTGAACGGACCGAAGGAATCTGCGAAAACCGGCGGCTGAGCAAGTCGCCGGTTTTTGTTTTTTCATGAGAGAGCTACCCCATGCTGGAATCTCATCAGATTCTTCTTCGATGTCGCTGGATTTTGGCTTTCCTTCTCGCCACGATTCTCTCGGGGGCCGATGCGTTGTCGCAGGCCGACGCTCAGGAGGCGACCAAGCAGTCCAGCGAGAATGAAAAGATTTCGGCGGTCGACCAGATTCTGCAGCAGGCTGTCGAACGAAAGGAGGTCGTTGGCGTGGTCGGTTGCGTCGTCCAAGCGGATGGCGTGCGATACCTGAAAGCCTTCGGCAAAGGATCGATCGAGCCGGAAGAGACGTTGAAGACCGACCAGATTTTCTGGATTGCATCGATGTCCAAACCAGTCGCAGGAGTTGCATTGCTGCAACTTCAGGATCAGGGCAAGATCGATCTGGATGATCAGGTCGCGAAGTACCTACCGGAATTGACCGATCTTTCGACGGCGGATGGAAAGCGATTTCCGGTGACGTTGCGGCAATTGATCTCCCACACCAGTGGCATGGCCGAGTTGCCCCCCGACCAGACTTATACGTCGAAGACTCTTGCCGAAGCGGTGTCGCGATACCGCAAGCTGCCGCTGCTGTTTCAACCAGGCAGTCGATGGCAGTATAGCCAAACCAGTATCAATACCGCCGCGCGGGTCGTGGAGGTAGTTTCTGGGCTTTCGTACGATCGGTATCTTGAGCAATCGATTTTCGTCCCGATGGGGATGGAAGACACCGGCTTTTACCTCTCCGAATCCCAGTGTCTACGTTTGGCTAAATCGTATCGAAGGGAAGAATCTGGCGACTTTGTAGAGCAGCCGATTTTCCTCCTGGCGGGTCATGCGCCGACGGATCGCGATCGTTTTCCCGCTGCGAATGGTGGCCTTTTTTCCACCGCAAACGATTACGCCAAGCTCTGCCAGATGCTACTGGGCAAGGGTCGACTAGGCGATGTTCGTATCCTCTCCGAAAGCGCGGTCGAAGAGTTCCGAAGACCGGTAACCGGGGATCTTGCGGTCGGCTTCACGCCCGGCAATGCATGGGGCATTGGCTGCTGTGTGGTTCAGAACCCACAGGGTGTCACCCAGATGCTGAACGCTGGTACCTTTGGTCATGGGGGAGCTTACGGGACGCAGGCCTGGATCGATCCGGTCGCCGGACAGGCGATGATCCTGATGACCCAGCGGACCAACTTCCCCAATGCCGACGGCTCTCTAATCCGTCAAGAATTCCAAGACGCAGCGATGGCCTTGGGAATCGGAAAATCCGATTGATCAATCGACGTTTTTCGCCGAAGCCAGCTCCCAGATTTCATTCCATTCCTTTCGCTCCTCGTCCGGCAGTTTTTGGAGTTCCTCCGGCCGCGCGATGACCGCCATTTCCGGTGCCCGCTGCCATAGATCGAGAAGCGGATTGGCTTTCCCCGGCGAAGTCGTTCGGAGCTTCTGAATTCCCTTCGCAAACTCGCGCGTCCACACCCTTGCCAATCGATGACTCTCGCTAGCCCGTTGCGGCTCCCTATCGGCGGTTCGGACCGCGGAGAGAACGCCATTCATCAGAAGGGGAGATTCCGGCTGATCCAGGATATCGGGAGATAGTTCGTAGAGCTTCCGAAAGAGATCGAGCGCCAGTGGAAATTCCTGAAGGTCGGCTGCCATGGTAGCAACACTCGCCAGCTCTGACGGGTTCTCTGGAACGACTCCGTTTTTCACTTCGTCAAGCTTCTGAAAATATTCTTTCGCTCCAAGTCGCCTTTCTGTCAACTCACGGAACTTCGTTCGCCATTGTTCCACCTGATCATTCCCCAGTCGCTCGTCAATCAGGATCAATTGCTTGAGATCATTTTTGTGGGCGAGTCGATCTGCGGAGACAGCCTGCGGTAGATCGGAGAGTCGTTCCCGCCCGTCGATCAGGCTGAGCAACCGCTGTCTGGCCGGTTCCAGTCGATAATTCAACAATTCGTACTGCACCAAATGCTCGCCAATCTCCAGTTGCTCGCGCAACAACAAGAGGGAATCGGGGAATTGCATCGACAGCTTGGTCGCGATCGGAAAGGAGACTTCGAAAGCTTCATACGCTTCATCGACTCGTTGAGCGGTCTGCAGAAGATGGCCTAGCCGATGAAGGTGCCGCATCAACGCGGTCTCGTTCATCACAGAAGTGGGATCGACGGCCCGGAGCTTTTCGTTGACCGAAATCGCCTCGTCCATCAAGTCGATCGATCGGATGATATCTTTCGGCTCAAGCAGTTCGGCAAGACGCGCCAAGTTGCTGGAGTATTCTGCCTGGTATTCCTGACTTCCAGGATTCTTTGCCACCAGTTGGCGATAGAGTCCCACTGATTGATTCATGGAAGCGACCGCTTGGTTCGAATCCTCTGCTATCGCTTGCAGCATGCCCTCGGAGGCATAGGCCTTGGCAAGTTCCTGCGCCAGAGCGGGGTCGGAAGGCGACTTCGGATCGACCGTGTCCTCCAGGAAATCGATCAAACCACGCAGCTCTTGGCCAGCGGCCGCGACTTGGCCATCGGCGTGCAGGTGCTGGACCTGGGCATTGCGCAGCTTGATCAACTGCCGAAGCACTTCGGGGTTCTCTCCCTTGTTCTGCAGATCTTTCAACTGCTGCCGAACATCCGCAAGCAGCGAAGCAGAGTAGTCGGTATCGCCACTGGCTTGCTCGCGGATCGCCACTAGCAGTTGGAGTTCCGTGAGCTCCAGTAGCACATCCGAGCGTTCGGACTTGGCTTGCTTGAGCGGTTCGAGGAATCGCGCTGCATTTTGCAGCTCGATATCCGCCTCCCTGAAATCGCCGCGCTGCAACTGAGCCTGATGGATGTATCGATGCGCCCTGGCGCGGTAGAGGTCGTGATCCAGCTTCAGGTCCGCCGCGTTCTCCCCTTCTAGGCGTGCGACATCTGTCAGCGAATCCAGCAGTTTGATCGACTCTTTGTAATATTCGATGGCCTCTTCCAAGCTGGACTTCTCCTGCGCCAGCTTCCCTGACTCCAGAATGGCCATTGCCAGACGGAGTCGGGATTGGTCGCTGGAACTTCCTTCCGCTTCCAGCATTTCACGGAACGACTTGAAGAACTCGATCGGGCTTTCCAGTAGCTTTCGTTTCGCTTCGATCGTTTCGGGCGATGCATTGAATTCGTCGGCATGAATGACTCGGTCTCGAAACGACTGAATCGCCTGAATCGCAACATCCTCCCGTTCGACTGCCCTCAGGTATTGTTGGTGCAACTGCCCTTGGGCAAACTCTTTCTGTGCAACCACCATTTTCAGATCTTCGTTGGCTGCCTGATATTGCGAGCGAAGATGACTTTGAGTCATCGAGACGAAAGCGAGCAATGGGATGGTCAGCACCATGGCAAAAGTGGTCGTCGCCGAGATGGCGCGATGCTTATCGAACCATCGCGACACGCGCACTGGGAGTGGTTCCACCCAAGCGTCGACCGGATCGCCTG
>JBJSWM010000888.1:0-1953 GCA_046085865.1 Pirellulaceae bacterium | reverse complement strand
GTCGATGCGGTGCAGCAGCAGGTGCTTGGCGAATTGAAGCGATTTGAAGGGGTGGAGACTTGGCAGAAGCTGGCGAGCAAGCTGCAGGGAAAGGCCAAGACCTTGGAGGAGCTGTTGCAGGGGGTGACGGATGGAACTCATGCCGCTGCGATGATTCCTCAGGTCGATGCCGATGGGCTCAAGGAATACGCTCGCCCTGTTTTCGTGCGCCTCCCTTGGCAGGTCGATTCGTTGGTTCGGTCGATGGACAAGATCTTGATGGTGGTGGTGCAGAGGAAAGCGGATCTTTTGGAATGCCAGATTCGCGAATTCGATTGTCCGATGCGCAAATTTGGGCCGAACATCATGCTGGAGTGCAGTCATTGGGAGAGCCTGCCGAGACTGATCGGTTATGGTGCCAGTGAAGCCTTTTGTCCTGTGGCCAGAATCGAACAGTCGGATGCCAAGTCGGTGGAGATGCGGGTCCGAGCGGCGGGCTTGATCGTCGCCGAAGAGCATCCGGCAAAGATCTATCTTGGGGACGTCCTGATTCCGTTGCTGCGCCGTAACGATCGATTCGGGACGCCCACGCTATTGCAAGAGGTTCCCTGGACCTACATCGCTGTGACGGAGGGAGATGCGATTCGGCAACGGGGCGCGATCTTTTCCGGGATTCGCGGAGCGCTCCAAGGAAGGCAAAACAAACGAACACAACGTGTCGCGCTGCGGGTAAAGCCGACTCACGATCGAACGCAGTTGGAGCTAAAGCTGCGGGGAGAGACGCAGTCGCCAGCGGTGGGGCTGGCGGTCTATCAGCGATCTCCCGGGGATACCAATCTCGACATGCAAGGTCGAAGCGACTTGCGAGGCATCTTCACGATCGATCCTCGGGAACCGGCCGTGGCGATCTATGACGCCAAGAAGCCTGAAGGGCCGGCGGCAGACGGTGCATCGGCCGTCGTCGCGCAGCCTCCCTCTCCCAGCGAACCGCCTGCAGTTGCCACCGAAGGGGCTCCGGCATCACCGCCCGCTGAGCCTTCGTCTTCAGCCCCTGCACCAGCCCCGGCACCCCCAGCGGCAGCGGGGGATGCTGCGGCAGCACCTCCCGCCACAGCCCCACCTCCAGCCGCCGCCGCGGCACCCGTTCCGCCAGCCGCTGTGCCGAAGGAAAAAGTGCAGCTGCGGGCACCGCTTTTTCTCTACTATGTTCGCAATGGAGACACCGTGCTGGCCCGTTTGCCGATTCTTGTCGGCTTGAATGAAAAAGAAATTGCAGAGCTACCAGATGATTCGCGACGGTTGGAAGCGGAGTCCTTTCTGCGAGGGCTTCAGGGGGAGATCGTCGATGCGGTCGCAAGGCGCCAGATGCTGGCGATGCGCATCCAGGCGCGAGTCAAGGAAGGCAAAGGAGAGGATGCTCGAAAGCTGCTGGATGAACTCAAGCGAGTGGCGACCTACGATCGTCTGGCAAAGACACTGGAGTCGGTGCAGCGCAAGGTGCTAGCGACCGACCGTCCACCGATCCCTTTCGCGACGCAAAAGCGAATCGATACCATGTTCGATACCACGCGTCAGATGATGCAGAAGTATCTGCCCGATGCGCTGATCCTCCAGATGGAATCGCTGGTGGAAGGGGCTCCTGCCGCGTCGGCGGGAACCTAGAGTCGGACAAGCAGCAGCAGGTAGTGGCCGGCAGGGATCGATGCAACGGGAGAACTGGATCGATGAAGGCGATGGTTATCGCTGGAGCCCGGCCGAACTTCATGAAGGTGGCGCCGCTGATGCGAGCCCTTCATGCGGCGTCCGATTGCCAGCCGCTACTGGTGCATACCGGTCAGCACTACGATCCCAACATGTCCGATCGGTTCTTCGAGGAATTGGGGATTCCGCGGCCCGACGCTCACCTGGAGGTAGGATCGGGAACGATTTCCAGCAAGATTTTTCCCATCACGCTGGAAATCGTTCCCGATCCTA
>JBJSWM010000887.1:0-2086 GCA_046085865.1 Pirellulaceae bacterium | reverse complement strand
GCTGCCTTTCCTTCATGCGACCAGATCTTCATCGCTCGAAGGGATGCCAGCGCACTGTTTGGAGTGCCTGAGGGAGCGACACACATCGAAGCACTTCGAACGCTTCGACGACTGGCTCCCCATGCAACTGTCGTGATGACGCTGGGTGACCAGGGGGCGATCGGATGGGCCGTTGGGGAGCTGGAGCCGATTCATGTCGGCACGCGTGCGGTCCCTGTTGTCGATCGTTTGGGCGGCGGCGATGCGTTCAGTGCTGGTTGCATGCATGGCTGGTTGCGTGGGGTCGGTTTCCGAGACCAACTCGCTCTAGGAAACCTAATCGCTGCCTTCAAGTACTCCATTCCTGGAGATATTGCCTGGATCAGCCTCGAAGAGGTGGAGCGAGTTTGGGATGGGCAGTGGGGTAGCGAAGTGCGGCGCTAAGTCCCGCCTGACCGCTTCGTCTACACCTTTTCCCAATGTCGGCCCTTTTGGATACCACGATTCTGATCTGTACTCCACCGCCTAGGGGTGTTGGATGCGAAGAGCTGGTCGCCTATTGGCTCTTTCAGAACCGTCGAATTCCATCTGGAAAAAGCGCCTTGACTTCTGACCCCCCAATTCGAAGGATACCCATAGAGAGCCCCTTCCGCTGGGGTGAAAGCTGAATGGTCACAGCTCGGGGTCGAATGACAAAGGAAGGCGGCAGGGAAGTTGCAAACCCTATCGCTTGGCAGGCGTTGCCTTATGCGGTTCTACAATTCGCCATATGGAGCCGATGTCATGGTACGGAGAAGTTTTTGCATGATTGCTGTCAGGCATTTCCTGATCTTGGCAGTTTGCATGACAGCTCAATTGAACGCTCAGCCCATCGTCGATGACCGCTCGAACATCGACGCATTTCGGACAGAGCGTTACTTGCGGGTACTGACGCTACTCTCCGAGAACCGGGAAGAGTTGCAGTTGCGTTGCCAACAACTATCGCTTGAACATGGTCTGTTGACGCTGGAAGTTGCGAGCAACGCAAACAGTGCCATGAATCTGAATCGAGCGGCGTACCGGGAAAAGTTTTTTGCTGAACAAGAGAGACTGGCTGAACTAGAAGGTTCGAATCGACGCAGTTCCAGGACTTCCCTTCGTGCTTCACGGAAGGAACGCCAGGACCCTGATCTATTGATGGCTTCAGCTAACGAGAAGGCGATGCGAGCCCAACAGGGAAGACTCATCCTAGACGCTCGTGAGGGCGAGGCGGCATGGGTCTTGGAGCGGATGAAATGGAATCATGCCGTGATGCAGATGCAGCAGGATTGGATGGGCCGGCGTTCCAGAAGCGAACACGAAATGGTCTTGAAGTATGCGGAAAAACGTTTGGTACACGACCCATTGAACGATGGACTTGCCGCAGTACGGGCGACAAGCTTTCGGTCACTGGGGCGGGATGTGGAGTGTATTCGACAGATGGAATTGAATAAGACCATGTTGCCGGCTTATGGAGTCCATCTGATTTCCCTTCAAACGCAGATAGTGTTTCTAGATCGAGACGAGAAAGAACTTTTGATCCTTCTGGAAGAAATCGGTCCACTGGGTGTTCGCACGAATACGGTGGAACCATTGCTGGTCGCAGGTTGGATTGCGGTGGCAAGACAGGAATGGCGACAGGCGATCGAATTGAGCAACAGGCTGCGCAACATGGCACCTTGGAGTGTGGAAGGAGCGGTGTTGATGGCATGGGTACAAATGGAAATTCCCGATCCGAAACCCGAAAAGGCCTACCAATCCCTTCGCTCAGTGATCCCCTACACAGCGGAAGACGAATGGTATTTCGCAGAAGCCGCCGCTCACTCACTAGCAGCCAAGGGACGGTGGGCGGAGTCACTGGAGCAGATTCAGAACGCGATACGTGTCGCCCCGGAGTCGATCCGATCGCATTTGGCTCAACAGGAAGCGATGTTCCATGCCAAGCAGATCCCAGAAATCGACTGGGACTGGCGTCTGCGAACTAGCTGGCGACTGCCATGAAGCCGCGCGGATCGTCCACTGCCCCCGGTTGTGGAGGATGATCCATGTGGGGGGAAGGGAGACAAAAGTCGGTTCCAAGGCTTCGGTA
>JBJSWM010000886.1:0-11564 GCA_046085865.1 Pirellulaceae bacterium | reverse complement strand
CGTGCGGTTTGCTGGCTCGGCACGGAGGCAGTGGGGCCGCAGTGCAAGTCGCCCTCACGAAACCGCTTGGTTCATGGCACAAAGGCGAATTCGTTGGAATTGAGTAGCACAAGGACCAAGGCAGCGCCTGATCGTTGCTGGAGAAAGCTGCTACAGCGTTCCATCTCCTCTTCGTTCGGTTCTCGGGATAGCACTTGCTGGAACAAGGCAACGATAAACCGCTCGTTTTCCAAAGCTTCAGTATCGCTCTTACCATCGAGCTCGTGCCTTAGACGCTGTGACAGCGATTCACTGAGCGCCATCGCACCTTGCCAAGTCAAATCTCCATTCATTAGAGACAGCGCTTGAGATGCGACTATCGATGTTTCCCTCTTGGGACACGAAACCGATGTGTCTGGCTGATCGAAGGTTTCCATCCAAGGCAGTTTCATTCCTCGTTTCTGCACCAGATAAATACTTCTTACGCTCTGGTCTTCTTTGGGGGACGGGTACCATCCCTTGGTCTTCGTTTCATTGTCGTCAAGCACTGCCGGGTTGGCCTGCAGAATTTCGTCGCTGAGGGGGGGCCAGACAGGAGGACCTCCAGCGCGGTGTTGCAGCAATCCGGTTACCTGAAGGATGGCATCGCGAAATTGATCAGCGTTCAGTCGCCTCAAATTTGTTCTCATCGAGCCCCAGCGACTCGATCCCTCTGAATCGACCAACTGGCCTCCAGGAATCGGCTGTCGGCGGTAGGCTTGGGACAGTGCGATCTGGCGGTGGATCGATTTCATCGACCACCCGCGATCGATCAATTGGGTCGCCAGATGATCCAACAACTCAGGGTGCGTTGGAGGGGATCCGGTGATCCCGAAGTCGTTGGGGGTTGCAACCAAGCCTTGTCCGAAGAAGTGCTGCCAAGCTCGATTCACCGCAACGCGCGAAGTCCAGGGATTGTCGGTGCTGCAGATCCAATGAGCCAGGGTGAGTCGTCGGCCGGTGCTTTTCCCAGAGCGTACTGGCGCCATCTGCGGGGCTTCAGGCCACAGCACGGATGGAAACCCCGGCTCAACCTTCTCACGCCTCGACCGATGGTCGCCCTGATGCAGCACGTGAATCGGATCGATCGCCTCGGGGTCATCGGTCATGACAAGCCCTGTTTCAGGCTGCAGCAAATGACCTTGCAAAACTGCCACTTCCCGTTCCCATTCCTGCCATCTCTCCCTTTCCTCGCCTCCTAGTAACTCCTTCCATTTCGCGTCGTTTACCTCTTGGGCGTCGGAAGTATCGGCCTGCTTCAACTGTTTTGCTCGCACCCGAAGTTCGTCGATTTTCTTCAGCAGCTCATCGATCTGTTTCTGAATCTGAAGATTGTGCAGCTCGCGAGACTGCTGCGATTGGACCGTGTCGATCGGTTGATCGTCTGCAAAACGAGTCGCCGCAAAAAAGGCTCGCAAGCGATAGTGGTCGGCTTGGGACAAGGGATCGGTTTTGTGATCGTGGCAACGGCAGCAGGACATGGTGAGGCCCAGCAGGGCGCTGGCCGTCGTTTCGGTCAGGTCGGTCAGCACTTCCACTCTGGCCCGGTCCTGTTCGTTGAATAACTTGGCGGCATGATCGAAGGGGCCTAAGCGAAGGTACCCTGTTGCGATCAGACAGTCCTGCTCCTGTTGGTCGCGCGGAGGTCCCTCAAGCAATTCATCGCCAGCCAATTGCATCGTGATGAATTGGTCGAAAGGGATATCGGAATTCTGAGCTCGAACCACCCAGTCCCTGTAGCGCCAGGCGGTTTTCCGAAATTCGTCCCAGTCGAAACCATTGCTATCGCTGTACCGAACGACATCCAGCCATTGTCGGGCAGTGTGTTCGCCGTAGGCGGGAGACGCCAGCAGTCGATCGATGACGCGTTCCCAAGCATCGGGCGCCGGATCCTGAACAAAGAGCTCAACCTCTTCCCGCGTCGCACGCAGACCGGTCAGGTCTAGTGTCGCGCGCTGAATCCAATCGGCTCGGTTCATCAAGGGAGCCCCCTCGATGCCTCGATCTCGCCATGCAGCATCCAGAAATGCATCGATGGGATTGGAGGCTTCTTCCTTGGGTGGCGGTATCGCAGGTCGACGGACAGGCTGCAACGACCACAGTTCCAATCGCTCCCCACCAAATAGAACGCGGATGGGATTGCGAGGATCTTCCCACGCGTTCCCCATTTTCAGATCTTGCGCGAAAGCGGATCCGAAAGCGATCCAAAAGGCGATGGACGCCAGGAGTTGACTGGATGCCGATCGAAGTTTCATAGGAGGATGTCCGTCAAGGGTTTCGCCGATCCCGCGACGCCGGTCAGCCGTTCATCGCGGCCATTGACGACATGGAAGAGATCGTCATAGTCGATCCCCATCGCGGTCAGGATCGTTGCGTGCAAGTCTCGGAATTGGATGGGGCGATCGATCGCCATCAACCCCAAGGCATCGGTCGCTCCGATATGCATTCCTCGCCGCACTCCACCACCTGCCATCCAAATCGTAAAACCGGCTGCATTATGCTGGCGTCCCGAGCTTCCCTGCCTCATCGGTGTTCTTCCGAATTCGCTCGCCCAAATCACCAGTGTCGAATCCAGCAATCCGCGTTGTTTGAGATCGGCGATCAACCCGGCCACGCCCTGATCGGTCCAACGAGCCCTGGGAGTGTGGTTCTCGACCAGCCGGTCGTGAGCATCCCAGCCATCCTTGTCGGGCATGTCGTACAGTTGCACAAAACGCACACCCCGCTCGACCAGCCGTCGCGCCATCAGGCATTTTCTTGAAAAACTCTGCGTTCTCGGATCGTCGTGATCGAGGCCATAAAGTCGATGGATGTGTTGCGGTTCCTCTTCCAATCGACCAACCTCCAGAGCTGCCGACTGCATGCGATAGGCTAATTCATACGAAGCGATGCGAGCATCGAGTTCTTGGAAGCCGGGATGTCGATCCCGGTGGTTCCGATTGAGCTGCTGCATCAGATCGATCGCTTCCCGCTGCTCCTTGGCAAAGGCTTCGCCGGGAACCAGGTCAAGCACCGGTAGGCCGCGATCTCTGATGCGGGTCGGCTGAAATGCAGGGGGAAGAAATCCATTGGTGTAATTCGTAGCGCCTCCCAGTGGTCCAGCGTCAAACAGCACCACATAGCCGGGAAGATCCGCGTTCTCGGTTCCTAGGCCATAGGTCACCCAAGATCCCAGGCTGGCCTTTCCAGCGCGAATGTCGCCGGTGTGCAATTGGTAGCTAGCAGGTGCGTGATTGTTGGAGTCAGCTTGCATCGAATGGAGGAAGCAGAGATCGTCGACATGGTTGGCGATGTGGGGCATGAGGTCACTGACCCAGGTCCCGGATTCGCCATATTGCCGGAAGCGAAAGGGGCTTTTCAGGATCGCATCCTCGCATCCGTGAAAAACGTTGGCGTGCCGCGTCGCTTCCAGCGTCGAACGAAAGGAGGCGGGTACTGGCTGGCCATCCAGTTGTTCGAGCGCTGGTTTGTAATCGAACGAATCGATCTGAGATGGTCCCCCTACCATAAACAGAAAGATCACCGATTTGGCGCGAGGGGCAAAATGGGGCTTGCGAGCCACATAAGGCTGCAGCGGATCGATGTCGGCAACGCCCCGCTGACGATCCTCCGCCATCGCTTGCCGCAGCTCCAGATCGTGAAGTGCAAGGGAACCAAGCCCACCACCCAACGAGGCAAGAAACCGTCGGCGATCTCCTACGCGGTCATCATCAGAACGATGCGACTGGAATCGTTTTCGTTTCGTCATGGCGGTTTTCCCCTGCTACTGCTTATCAGGGTACACCATTCGCGCGATCCAGCCCAGCGATTCTCTCTCCCGTAGATCCAGGCACACTACGGCGAAATTTTGGCTCATGCTCTTCATCATGGCGACCTGCAGTCCATCGCCAAATCCGCTCCATTTCAATGGATGCCGTGACCGCTAGGCCATCCCCTTCCTGCGCCAGGGGTAAAGTTCCTGCAGCAAGGGGACTCGTTTGGGCCACAGCGGGTGCGTTTCAGCGAATCAATCATGACCGCCCTTGAATCCCAATATCCATCTGCGGGAACGGTCGAATCGGCCAATCCCTAGCCATTTCGGGGTCGTGGGTCCCTCGGACAGTACCCTCGACCGCTGGGTCGCGTGCGGCGTAAGGTTCCACAACGGTGCCATGCTGGACTGGCAATGCAATCTCATGCCAGTAAGGCTCAGTCTGAACATCTTGCGATTCAGACTTCTCCTCACGGTCCAGCGGCATCTGCATGGCGGTCTTGCATGGGTGGTTCTACCTGGCTGAAGTCAAAAGACCTCCACCCACAAGAATTCCAGATGGACCGGAAAAAAGGTCCCATCACCGGCCTGAGAGGTCGATCCTATCGTCGCTTCAGGTTCAGTTCGTGGAACCAGAGGTCCTCGTTTGGCACATTCAGTTCGATGCGATCGAAGAGACCGTTGGCATTGCAGACGAAGTGCGCTGTCCCTTCGTCGAACCAAGCGTACTGCTGATCCCAATGAATGACAAAGGTATCGTAGTGGAGATGCTGTAGGGTTCCGGTCAGCCCAGGGGTTCTCAGGAATGCGATCTTCAGTTGGTCTCCGGCTGCGTCGACTTTGACCTGCCCATACATCGGGCACTCGAAGACGCCTTGGTAGTCGGTCATGGGATGGCTGGGCTTGGTATTCTTGGCAACTGGCTGGATCGCCTTGTCGATTCGGTCGCGAAACGCCTGCCGCGATTTGCGAAACAACTCCAGATTCTCGCCGCTCCAATCCCTATGAGGCAGCTCCAGAACAAGATCGATCAATTCGTAGGTGGCTGCCGAGGGATAGCCCGTCATGCTGTTGGTGAGGACCACCACCCCCAGTTGCTCCTGTGGGACCAACATCACCTGGGAATACATTCCATCGTATCCGCCGCCATGAGCGATCAGTTTGCGACCGTGGTAGTCGGAAAGAGCCCATCCCGAACCGTAAGCTCGAAAGTGGGTCGACGGAAAACGGCTGGAGCTGGCGTCGGAAATCGGGACGATCGTTTGGGGAGCCCAGAGATCCAGCAGCGTCTTCTGCTTAACCAAAGGGCCTTCCAGCTGGCTTGCGTTGCGAAGCAAGGCAGCGACCCACTTGGCCATATCTTCCGGCGAGGAGATCAAGGAGCCAGCTGGGGCCATATTGTCCCAGTTCATCCAGGGAATCGGTTGAGAGCGATTCGGCAGCGTCTTGTGGGGTTGGGCGTAATTGCCGGCCGACACAAGATCCCGCACGGAAACCAGAGTGCGGTGCATGCCAAGCGGACGCAGGATCTCCTTCTGCACGAACGACTCCCAGGATTCGCCGCTGAGGGCTTCGATCACCTGTCCAGCGACGATGTAAAGCACATTCGAGTAGCCGTAATGGGAGCGGAAAGTGCCTTCGGGGGGTAGGTGGCGTAACTTGCTGGTCAGTTCTTTTCGGGAATAATCCGAAGCCCACCAGAGCAGATCGCCACTGAAGGTCCCAAGGCCACTGCGGTGCGTCACCAAGTCACGGACATTTAGCTCGGTGGAGATCCATCGATCGTGCAGGGCAAAGTCTGGCAGATGCTTTCGCACCGGATCGTCCCACGAGAGCTTGCCGCGTTCCACCAGCTTCGCGAGAGCCATGGTCGTGAACGCCTTGGTATTGGATGCGATGGCAAACAGAGTCTGCCCGTCGACAGGAACTGTCTGATCAACCTGCTGGACTCCCATGCCGCTGGCCATTAGGACGCGGTCACGATGGACGATCGCGACACCCACGCCCGGTACTTGCCACTCTTGCCGCATCGCTTCCAGACGCGACTTGGCGGCATCCAGCCAGGACGGTTGCGGAGGAACTGGTGGCCCCAGCGTCAGATCGGGAGCGACGGTGAAGATCGACTGGGGTGTGGGTGGCGAGCTGTCTTGTGCGCGGGCAAGGGAATTCAGACAGGCTGCGGCCACTAGCAGCGCCAGGAAGTAAACCATCACCGATTCGATCCACAGTCGCATACCAGCCACTCTCATCGTTAATCGCCTCGGCCGATTCCTCCTGCTGACCACCGTCCCGATCTTGAAATCGGCGTTTCCGCAAGCTGGTCAGCTTCGCCATTTCCACTTTGCCTGCATCCTTACTAGGGTAATTGCAGCAGGTTGGAAGGCTGGCAAAATTGGGGGAAGAAGAGTCGAATCAAAATGTCCAGGAGGGGACCGGAGGGGGGAAAGTTCCGCAGTGGACCAAGGAAATACCGGGGAAAACAAATAGTCGGAATTCACGGTTGACTCTTGGCGGTTGGGCGGAACATATTGACGTGTCGCCAAGGTTGCCGGGGTGGTCACGGAAGGCCAAACCGATTGCCAGGAGAGCAGGAGGCGATCCGGCGCATCAAACCAGGGATTCGAGAGTGGACTGCTTGTTCGCTTTCGCTCCCATCGACGGAGTAGGACGTGACGTCGACATTCGACCAAGCGATCAAAGAGCAGATTCGGACGAAGATCAACATCGTCGATCTGATCGCCAGTTACACCGAACTGCGGAATTCAGGCCGTCAGTTCGTCGCTCTTTGTCCTTGGCACAACGACACGCGTCCCAGCCTTCAGATCAATCCAGATCGTCAAACCTGGAAGTGCTGGGTCTGCGATATCGGCGGCGATGTCTTCTCCTGGGTGATGCAGAAGGAGGGGATGACCTTCCCGGAAGCCGCTAGGTTGCTTGCCGACCGCGCTGGAGTGTCGATTCCCGAGCTGACCAAAGGGGGGCGCGGCAACGACGCAGGCTATGGCAAGAAGCAGATGCTGGATGCCATGCGATGGGTGGTGGAGCGATATCGGGTATCGCTGCAGCAGGAGCAGGCCGCGACGAATTATTTGACCGAGCGTGGGATAGCGGGACGAGAGATCGAGCGGTTTCAGGTTGGCTATGCACCGGCAGGTTGGAGCTGGTTGAGGGACGAAGCCCGGAATTCAGGTATCGACGAAAAGCTGCTGCACCTTTTGAATGTCCTCGTTCCCAATCAAAACGGTGGATATTACGACCGTTTTCGCGCCAGGGTGTTGTTTCCAATCTGCGATCCGCTCAGCAATCCCATCGCCATCGGAGGGCGAATTCTTCCGGGCGAAGCTCAGGATCGCGAACAGGCGAAATACATCAATAGCAGCGAGACGCCGCTGTATCACAAAAGCCATCAGCTTTATGGGCTGCATCTGGCGAGGGAAGCGATTGCCAAAAGCAAGATGGCGGTGGTGGTGGAAGGGTACACCGATGTCATCATGGCGCACCAGCATGGTCTCCAGGAGGCCGTTGCTGTCTGCGGAACGGCACTTGGCGATGGGCACATTCGACTGCTCAAGCGTTACTGTGATTCGGTGGTGCTGTTGTTGGATGGAGATGAAGCGGGGCAAAAGCGAACCAACGAAATCCTCAATTTGTTCGTCGCAGCCAATGTCGATCTGAGGGTGGCGACGTTGCCCGATGGATTGGATCCCTGCGACTTCTTGATCCAACGAGGTGGGGATGCGTTGCGGGAGGTGATTGCTGGGGCCAGCGATGCCCTGGAGCACAAGATCCAGGTGTCGGTCCGCGGCTTTGATCCCCTAGCGGATACGCACCGCGCCACGCAATCGCTGGAAGATATTCTCCGCACACTCGCCCTAACGCCCGATTCCAATGCCCCAGGCGCACCTGGAGCGTTGCGCCGCGAGCAGATGTTGAACCGATTGCAGAGAACCTTCGGCATTTCCATCGAAATGCTCCGCAAGAGGATGAAGGAGCTAAAGCAGCAAAGTCAACGCCAACGCTCTTTAGGGAGTGGCGAACCGGTGGAGGCTGATTCGCTAAGTCGCGGAAACTTAAAGTATGCCGATCTCGATGCTTGGGATCTTGAGCTGTTGGAGATCTTCGTTCTACATCCCGAAGTCGTATCGCTGGCTCTAGAGCGCTGCTCGGAAGAGTACCTGCGCAGCGAGCCAGGGAAGTTGCTGTGGCGTGTCTACCGTGATCTGGAGGCCGATGGAGCTGATTTGGGGTTTGATCAGGTGCTTTGCTGCACCGAGGATCCCATGGTCAAAAACCTATTGGCTTCGATTCACCTGCAGGCGGTCAGCAAGCAGCAGGCGACCCGATGGACTGGACCGCAGCGCCTGCAGGCTTTGCTGGATCATGTCGCCAAGCAGGAACAGCAACAAAGGGAGTTGCGCATGGTGGAAGCGATGCGGGGCGATAGGATAGGGCAGGACGAAGCTGCCGACCTGCTCCTGCAGCTGGTGGCGCACCGACGTTTCGAGTTGGGGGTGGAGCTGAAGGGACCGGAAGAAGGAGAAGAACCACGATGAATGGTTGAGGGTGGCAATAGCAAAGCCGCTGCGGGAAATGGAGAGCCTGCGACGGCGATGGACAAAAACACGGTGTCTGACATGGCACCACTACGGGACATTAAAGGAGTGATCGACCGTGGAACAAACTGCGATGAATTTGCGTCATCTGATTGCCGAAGGTAAGAGACAGGGATATCTGACCTACCAACAGGTCAACCGGTATCTTCCAGATGAGGCCAATAGTGCCGAGAAGCTGGATCAACTTCTTCGAGCCCTCAAGCGGCATGGCATCGAACTTCGAAATGCCCCCGAGCCCATCATGGATCCTCAGGAAGCTGACTCCGATGAGCCGCTCGATATTCCCTCCTCCGAGTTGACTCGTCTGACCAGCGATCCAATCCGGCTCTACCTAAGCCAGATGTGCGAAATCCCTCTGCTCAGTCGCGAGGAAGAGATCGGTTTGGCCAAGAAGATTGAGATCCATCGAAAGTTGTTCCGCACCGCCGTGCTGGGAAATCCATGGGCTCTCAAACAAGCGACCGCCGTACTATCGCAGGTTCATGAAGGGCTGCTTCCCTTCGACCGAACGATCAAGGTTTCCCTGACCGAACAGCTGACCAAGGAGCAAATTTCCGCACGGATGCCGCACAATCTGCGGACCTTGGAGTTTCTCATTCGGGAAGTGCAGGGATTGTTTCATCAAGTCGTGCGGAAAAGCACCCGCAAAAAAGACCGCGATCAGGCCATCGTGCGGATGATGCGCAACCGTCGCAAGAATCTCGTTCTTGTGGAGGAGTTGTCGCTGCGATCGCGACGAATTCAACCCTTGATGAAGCAGTTGACTCAGTATTCCGACCGGATGCAATGGTTGAAAAACCGCATCGCGCAGCTGGAAGATACCGGCTACGACAGTATCGAACTACGCAGGTTTCGGTCTGAACTGCGGCGGCTGATTCTGCTGGTCCAGGAGAGCCCATCGGCGCTGGCGCGACGTTGCTCCGAATTCCACAAGCATCACAAGGAGTTCGAGAACGCCAAGAGGGAACTATCCAACGGCAACTTGCGCCTGGTGGTTTCGATCGCTAAGAAGTACCGAAACCGAGGGCTGAGCTTCTTGGACTTGATCCAGGAAGGAAATACCGGATTGATGCGAGCGGTAGACAAATACGAATACCGACGCGGTTTCAAGTTCTCAACCTACGCCACGTGGTGGATCCGGCAAGCGATCACGCGCGCCATCTCGGACCAGGCTCGCACCATTCGAATCCCCGTCCACATGATCGATGTGCTCAGTCGACTGCGAGCCTATCAGAAAGAGCTGACGCAGAAGTTAGAGCGAGAGCCGACATTCGAAGAGCTGTCTGAGGTTTCTGGCGTGTCGCTGGAAGAGGTTCGGCGCGTCATGGATATCGGCCGCAATCCCACCAGCCTCGACCGGCCTGTCGGCGATGGTGATGAGAATGTGCTGGCCGAATTGCTAGAGGATCCTGGGCGGGATAACCCGATGAACAATGCCACCAACGGCATGCTGCGCGACAAAATCGAAGGGGTTCTCAAGACGTTGACCTATCGTGAACGCGAGATCATTCGGCTGCGCTACGGGCTTCTGGATGGCTACTCCTACACGCTGGAAGAAGTGGGAAGAATCTTCAAGGTGACCCGCGAACGCGTGCGGCAGATCGAAGCGAAGGCGGTTGCGAAAATGCAGAGCCCCGTTCGGTCGGAGCAGTTGAGCGACTTTCTGAAGAAGGCTAGCTGAGCCAAAAGATAGTTGTTGGAACAACCGTTGTCGCAACGCCAGCTTCCTCGGAAGCTGGCGTTTTTTTTAAAATTCCAAGATTGGTGAAGTAGAGACGAACAGCCACAAAGAGTCGCTGCAGTGACTCTTTTTTGTATTGGCTGAAGAGAAAAGATCGTAGCGAGGAGTTGTGCGAATGCAGCTGGAAATTCGGGAGCTTTCCAAAAGATATTCCAACGGCGTCCAGGCCCTAGATCGCGTGACTCTGACAATCCCTCAAGGAATGTACGGCTTGCTAGGACCCAACGGGGCAGGTAAGTCGACTCTGATGCGAACGGTCGCGACGTTGCAGGAGGCAGATTCTGGTGAAGTGCGATTCGGTGATATTGATGTATTGAAGGAGCCGGACCGGTTGCGAAGAGTCCTCGGTTATCTACCTCAGGAATTCGGGGTCTACCCTCGCACTAGCGCAACGGAGCTTTTGAACCACTTCGCTGTCCTGAAAGGGATCGGCTCGGCGTCGCTTCGCAAGGAAGTCGTGGAAGGACTGCTTCACCGAGTCAACCTCTATGAACACCGCAAGAAGGCTGTCTCCAGTTACTCCGGTGGCATGCGACAGCGATTTGGAATCGCTCAGGCCCTTCTGGGAGATCCCAAATTGTTGATTGTGGATGAGCCGACGGCGGGTCTGGATCCTGGGGAGCGAAACCGCTTCTACAATCTGCTGGCCGAACTCGGGGAATCGATCGTGGTGATCCTGTCAACTCACATCGTGCAAGATGTGAAAGAACTCTGCACTCAGATGGCCATTCTCGATCGTGGGCAACTGCTCTATTCGGGCAGCCCTGAGGAAGGGGAGTCGCGCCTCGCGGGGAAGATCTGGAGTCGATCGATGAGCAAAGGGGAGTTGGAGCGGATCCAGCAGACTCATCGTGTTGTTTCCAGCAAGTTGGTGGCCGGAAGGCCGCTGGTCCATGTCTACAGCGATCAGGATCCCGGTGAAGGATTCACGCAGGTGGAGCCTGACCTTGAGGATCTGTTCTTCTCCACGCTGCAGGGGGTGGCCTGATGTTTTGGGAATTCCTTCGCTTCGAATGGAAGTATTGGCTTCGTGGGTGGATGGTCTATATCTTTTTGGCGATCGTCGCGCTGCTTTTCTTTGGCGCGGCGATCTCGGACGACATTCAGATTGGAGGCGCCTTTGGGCCGGTCCATCGAAACGCGCCCTATGCGATCCAGCGAAGCTACGCCATCGCCAGCCTGCTTTGCGCTCTCATGGTGGCCGCCTTCATCGATGGTGCAGCAACGCGGGACTTTGCAACAGGCAGTCGCGAGTTGCTCTTCAGCAAGCCGATTCGTCGCTGGGGTTACTTGCTGGGGCGATTTTTTGGGGGGATGACCGCAGCACTGATTCCTATGCTAGGAGTGTCGCTTGGGATTGTGATCGCCAGCCTGATGCCTTGGATCGATGCAGAGGACTGGGGAAACGAATCTTGGTTAGCGCACGTTCGTGGTTTTCTCA
>JBJSWM010000885.1:0-3659 GCA_046085865.1 Pirellulaceae bacterium | reverse complement strand
TGTTCGGCGAATCGCCAGTAGGCGTTCTTGTCGCCTTGTCGAGCGGCCACCTGGAGATCGGCGATGGCGGCTGGGTCCCATCCATGGTGCTCCCCCTCAGCCCGCCAATGAAACTCTCCCAGATTCGGCAGCGTCGGCATCCGCTGAGTTGGCTG
The DNA here is from genome assembly GCA_046085865.1 of Pirellulaceae bacterium. Taxonomy (GTDB): domain Bacteria; phylum Planctomycetota; class Planctomycetia; order Pirellulales; family Pirellulaceae; genus JBEISR01. The sequence goes on along the minus strand of JBJSWM010000885.1, from coordinate 3,504 downwards.
ATCGGGATACCCCAGGCGGTGGCGCCGCAGCGTCTCCTCGGCCAACACATCGAAGGTGCATCCCTGGATCCGGCTGTTGGTTCCAGTGAAACACTTCTCGATCACCTCGCTGGCCAGCCCCAGCGCCTCGAAGATCTGCGCCCCCTTGTAGGATTGGAGGGTGCTGATGCCCATCTTGGCCATCACCTTGAGCATCCCTTTGTCGACGGCTTTTCGGTAGGCGGTGACGATCTTGGTATCGTCCTTCAGCTCGCCCGACAGACGGCCATCGCGTGCCATCTTCCAAAGCGACTCGAAAGCCAGGTAGGGGTTGATCGCATCGGCGCCATAGCCCACCAGGAGGCAATGATGATGGACCTCGCGCGCCTCCCCTGTCTCCAAGACCACCCCAATCCTGGCGCGTTTGGCCTGCCGGACCAAATGGTGATGCACCGCTCCGCAGGCCAACAGTGAACTGACGGCGACGCGGTGCTGCGACACCTCGCGATCGCTGAGGATCACCAGCGTGTACCCTTCGTCGATGGCTCGTTCCGCCTCTCCGCAGATGCGATCGAGCGTTCGGACCAATCCGGCCTTTCCTAGGGTGCGATCGAAAGTGATGTCGATCGTCTTGGTGCGCCATCCGCGCTGCGACATGTGCTTGATGGCCGCCAGCTCTTCGTTGGTCAAAATCGGATGAGGTATCAGAAGCCTCTGCGCATGCTCGGGCGTGGCATCCAGAAGATTGCGTTCCGGCCCGATGTAGCATTCCAACGACATGATCACCTCCTCGCGGATCGAATCGATCGCGGGATTGGTGACCTGAGCGAACAGTTGCTTGAAGTAATCGTAGATCATGCGGGGCTGGTCGCTGAGGCAGGCAAGGGCGGCATCGTTGCCCATGCTGCCGATGGGATCGCGAGCCTCCTGGATCATCGGCATCAGCATGAAATGCATCGTCTCGGCGGTGTAGCCGAACGCCTGCATCCGCTCCAGCAGCGTCTCAGGATAATACCCATGCGACTCCTGATCGGTGGAGAGATCCTTCAGCGTGATCCGCTGCTCCCGGAGCCACTTTCCGTAGGGGTGCTGACTGGCGAAGTGCTTTTTCAGCTCCTCGTCCGGTATCAGACGCTCTTCCTCGAAATCGACCAGGAACATGCGCCCCGGCTGCAGCCGCCCCTTCTCGCGCACCAGCGTCGGATCGATCGGAAGCACACCGACTTCGCTGGCCATGATGACCCGGTCGTCGGTGGTCAAATAATAACGACTGGGCCGCAGCCCGTTTCGATCCAGCACCGCGCCGATACACTTGCCGTCGGTGAAGACGATCGACGCCGGACCATCCCATGGCTCCATCAAGCAGCTGAAGTACTCGTAGAACGCACGCTTGTCCTCCGGCATGCTCTCGTGCTTCTGCCACGCTTCAGGCACCATCATCAAGACCGCTTCCTGAACCGTCTTGCCGCTTTGGACCAGGAACTCCAAAACGTTGTCGAATGTGCCGCTGTCGCTGCAATCTGGCTCCGCGATCGGAAATAGCTTTTCCAACCCATCGCCAAAGCGGGGGCTGGCCGCCAGACCTTCGCGAGCCTTCATCCAGTTGATATTGCCACGCAGCGTGTCGATCTCCCCATTGTGGCTCATGTAACGCAGTGGCTGCGCCCGATCCCAACTGGGGAAGGTGTTGGTGGAGAATCGGCTGTGGACCATCGCCAGATGGGTTTCGTAGTCGGCATCGCCCAGGTCGGAATAATAGGGAAGCACCTGGTCGGGGGTGAGCATTCCTTTGTAGATGATCGTCCTGGTCGACAGGGAACAGATGTAGAAGAGCAAGCGTTGGCTGAGCGAATGATCGCCGCGCAGCCGATGGCTGGCCTGCTTTCGGATCTCAAACAACTTTCGCTCAAACGTCTCCTGATCGATCCCGTCAGCAGCCCCCACAAACATTTGCTCAATCCACGGCTCCGCTTTCTTCGCCGTCGGTCCAATGTTGGCCAGCGCCGCACTGGTCGGCACCCGTCGCCAGCCAATCCAGCGCTGCCCGTTGGCCTCGACAATCGACTGAACCACTTCCAGGCACTTGGCCCGCTCATGCAGATCCTGAGGCAGAAAGACGTTGCCCACGGCGTAGAGCCCCGACTTGGGCAGTTCGACCCCAAAAGTCCGTTTGGCCGTCTTCCGCAGAAACCTGTCGGGCAGCGCCGTCAAAATCCCTGCGCCATCCCCCGTGTTCGCCTCACAACCACAAGCTCCGCGATGATTCATGCTGCGCAGGATATGGTCGGCGTCCAGCACGATCTGATGGCTGGGAATTCCCTTGACGTTGGCGACGAAACCAACGCCACAGCTATCCTTCTCCAGCGAAGGGTCGTAGAGTCCTTGGGCTTCCGGAAAACCGATACGATTCGACATGAAGGAATACCTTGAACGAAAATCAATAAAGGCGGGAAAACATGCGACGGGACCAGCCGGGGCCAGCCACTCTCCTAAATCGCCGTCGCAGGGGGGTCACCAACCGAGACGGGCTGAGCCCTTGATTCGGGAGCACGAGCCGGTAGCTCCTGGCGGGCATCGCCAAGCGACTGCATCATCAATTCCAGAAAGGCTCGCGCTGGACGACTGAGCGTCGCGTGGCGGCGCTGGATGATGCCCAAGGGACGGGTTAGAGCCAACCCGGGACAGGACAACTCCTGCAAAGCACCCGAGGCAAGTTCGTTCGATACACTGGGCTTGGGAACAAAGGCCAGCCCACGATTGACCATCACCGCATGCTTGACCGAGTCGATGTTGTCCAATTCCACCACCACCCGCATCGTGATCCCCCTGGATCGAAGATGCCGATCGATCTCCTGGCGAATGCGGAGGTTCGGAGCAAACGCGACCAAACCGCATTGGTTCAGCGATTCGGGAGTCACCTCCCCCTCGCTAGCCAGGCGATGGCGAGGCGACGCCACCAGCACCATCGGTTCATCCTGCCAGTGCGTCGCCTGGATCGTCTTGGATGCCTCGGGATAACTGATCAATCCAAAATCGACCGTCCCCTGTTCCACCAACTTGTACACTTCGTGCGGCTGAGCCAACTGCACTCGACTGGTCGCCTTGGGGAACCTCTGCTGCAACTCCTGCTCGATCGCCGGAAGATAACTAAGCCCCGCCGAGTAAATCGAACCGATCGTCACCTGCCCCTGCACCTCGTCCCCCGCCTGCCGCACCTCGGCCACCAACGTGTCGAACTGCCGAAGCATCGTCGAAAGCCCTTCGTAGAATCGCTGCCCCTCGGCAGTCAGGACGAATGGCCGACGCGATCGGTCAATCAACTGCACCGAAAGATACTCCTCCAGATTCTGAACCGTCTGGCTGGCGGCGCTCTGAGTCATCCCGTGGTCACTGGCCGCCTGAGAAAAGCTTCTGCGACGAACCACATCGCAAAACACCTTCAAACTTCGAATCTGGATCGAGACCATAGTACCATTAGCCGAATTAATTCAAGAAGCTTGGTTATTACGCAAGGCGATTGCAGAG
>JBJSWM010000884.1:0-3300 GCA_046085865.1 Pirellulaceae bacterium | reverse complement strand
GTCAAGGGCAGCAGGGTCAAGGGCAGCAAGGCCAAGGGCAGCAGGGTCAAGGGCAGCAGGGACAAAGTCAGCAAGGTCAAGGGCAACAAGGTCAAGGGCAGCAGGGGCAAGGGCAGCAGGGGCAACCAAACCGAGCGGAATCCCCATCGAGTCCACCGTCCAGTTCAGGATCAAACTGGCGGATGCCGGAACTACCCAATGTCTTGTCTTGGATGCGTCCCCTGCTGATCGCAGTGCTTTCGATCTTCCTACTGATCTTTGCTGCGATGAATATGAGACGCTTTTTCGCTTGGTGGGGATCCTTAAGCCAAGTCGAGGCGGGGGACGTGGGCCAGCAAGACAAAGAGACTCCACCGATCCGGTCGTTTGCATCGTACGCCGATCCCTTCGCATCAAACCTGCAGGGATGGAGCGAGAAGAAGGTGGTCACGCATTCGTTTGAAGCGCTGGAGGCGTGGGGGCGCGAGCATGATGCAGCGCGTCAGGTAGATGAAACAGCGGAGTCGTATGCCGAGCGACTAGCTAGGCGATTTCAGATGCCAGGTGGAACTGCCGAGATACTAGCAACCCATTACAATCGGGTGCTGTTCGGCAAAGGTCGGCCGGTGCGATCGGAACTGGCACCCTTGGCCAATCTGTGGCGTTGGATGCAGGGAAACAGAACTGCGGAAGCTGTTCCTGCTACGGCTTCAAGGAATGCTCCCTGAGCGCATCCAGAAACAGCTTCGACCAGATCGCGTAGCCCTCTTCGTTGAGGTGAAGGCGGTCCTCCACAAACAGCTCTTCGCGAGGCTGGCCTTGCCCGTTCAGAAAGAGAGACTCTGTGGCGAGATAACGTGCATTGGGATACTTTTCTGCCAGTTGCTGAAACTGCTGATTGACCTGCTGAATTCGGGGCCAAAACTCGAAGCGCGAGGGTGTCGGCGTCACGGCCACGAGGAAGATGGTGGCATGAGGCTGGGCGTACCGAACGGAACGCACCACGACCTCTGCCAAGCGTCCCGCAGTCTCCGGCGTGACGTCTAGCTCCTTGCCCGTGATGTCGTTGGCGATGAAGAGGAACACCGCCTGGAACTCCAGGTTCTTTAGCAAGGCAGGAGCGTGGATGGCCAGATCGCGATACCTAGCACTCCCGTAACCTCGCCTCACGATCTTGTAGGGAGCGAGATTCTGGGCAGCATCGTCCCAAAGACGAAAACTGGAACTTCCCAAAAGAACGACTGCCTTGGGCCCACTTTCCGACAGATTGCCGCTTGCTAGGCGAGCGACATCTTCATCCCATTTCTTTGCATCCTCCCGAAAAGGAAGCAACAACTCCTGCACCTGGGGATCGTCGTGTGGATTGGCATCCTGTGCGACGGCACCCAGAGGAAAGAGCAGCCACATCAAAAGAAACAGTCGATTCAGGACGCCAAGCAGTGGAGGGTGACTCATGGCCAATCTTATTCAAGGAGGGGAAGGAAGCGAGCAGCCCACGGACCAACCGGTTGCGTGGCTGAATGGAAGGGTTAGCCATCGGAACGAAAATCAGGTCTCGGATTCGGATGCCGTTGTGAATTCCCGCCAGCGCAAGATCACCACAGCGATGACCAAAAATGCCACCGTCATCGCCAGCAAGATGGCGGTATGCCATAGCAAACCACCTTGCCCGAAGTAGGCCTGAAAAACCACATTGTCCTGCGCCATCGATTGATCGAACCCAAGCCCCCGCACCAGAAGGCAGCGAAGCCGATGCTGGATCGTGATCAAATTGATCGCGGCAGGGATGGTGGATGCTGCGGCTTCGAAGAGGATGCCATAGATGATCCCCACCACCATCGCACGCTTGGGAACGATCACACCGATGAGCAGAAAAACGGCAGCGTACGCGATGCACGAGAGAACCGAGAGGCTGTTTTGCACCACCAGCATTCTCAGTACTTCCTCCTTCACCAGCACCAAGGTACTAAGCGTCGACGCGATCAATCCAACGGGGAGCGCCCAAGTCACGGCCGCGAGGTACTTTCCAAGCAGCACGGCGACAGGGCCGTCTGGGCGCACCGCAAGATAGACCCAGCTTCGCCCCTCCAGTTCCGAGGCGATGGAGGGAGTTGCCCAAAGGAAGACCGCCATGATGCAGGCGATGGAGGGGGCAAGCGCAAAAATGGCGATGGCAGCCCCTTGCCATGGAATCTCAAAACTTCCAGCAGTCCATCGCATCAGCAGCAGGAGAGCCGGCGGGAACAGCGCCAGAGTCGCCATCCACGTCATTCTTGGCCACGTCAACGCGCGGCGCCACTCAAACTGAAATACGGCGACAATGCGTTCGATCAGGGTAGCGTTCATGCGATGCCTCGATGCAGTTTCATCAAGGAGTGAAAGACATCCTGCAACGAATCGTCGGAGGAACGGACTTCGAAAATCTCCAAGGCGCCGCTGATCGACTGTTCCGCCAAGAATTGAGCCAATTCACGCCCGGACCCAGTCGTGGCGTGCAGACGATCGGCTTCGACGCGAACCGAATCGACCAGCCCACTAGCAACCAGCTGCGCGGCCAGCTTCCGGGGTTCGTTGAGCGCCAGCTCCACAGTGGCAGGGACACTAGTAAGCAGCCGACTGATTTCTTCCGTGGAACCACTGGCCAGCAGACGCCCACCCGAAATCAGCACAAACGACCTGGTCAACGACTCGATCTCATGCAGCACGTGGCTTGCAATCAGAAGGCTTCTACCTTCTGCAATCCATTGCTGTAGCAGGGTGGTCATGGCGTGGCGCGCGATCGGGTCGAGCCCGGAAAAGGCTTCATCGAGAATCAGCAACTCGGGTTCGTGAGCGATCGCCTGAGCCAACCGGGTGCGCTGTCGCATGCCTCGAGAAAAAGTCGAAATCTTTCGGTCCTGAACCTCAGCAAGTTGCACTCGCGCCATGGCGCGAGTGGCCATCTGACGTGCGTCGGCGGCGCGAAAGCCCTGCAACTGGGTCAGATAAGTGACCCACTCGATCGCCGATACATCCGCGTACATTCCTTCACTGCCAGGGAGATACCCGAGTCGCCTGAGCAGCGCGGGGTCGCGCGGCGAATGCCCCAGCACCGTCAACTTTCCTTTCGAAGGACGCAATTGACCCGTGATCAAATTCAGCAGCGTCGACTTTCCGGCGCCGTTGGGACCAAGGATCCCATGAGCCCCCTCGGGCAAGGTCAGCGTCACGTCGTTGACCCCGATGACGATGCCGTAAAGTCGCGTGACCTGTTCCAATGAAAGCAGCATGATTGGACTCCTCGCCTCAAGCTCGCATCGGCGCAGCGACGCGCCGAAACAA
>JBJSWM010000883.1:0-3466 GCA_046085865.1 Pirellulaceae bacterium | reverse complement strand
GTTCCAGCAAATCCTCCGAGTCCTCCTGCATCACGAGGTCGATATTTCGCTGAAGAGCAAAGCGAACACCCAGACGCAAGAGAGCACCGACCGTCAAGCCGACAGTCAGGACTGTAAGCAGCAACGCGATAGCGGTGCGGGTCCGGAAACTCTCGGATTTCGTCAGGATCCAGCGGATGCCAATTTTGAGACCATTGGGAATGGGCATTTTTGAAGAGTCGTTTTCCAAAGGCTTCTGGCCGACATCATCACAGGGTTCGCCAATGGTCGGCGATTTGGTGCATTCGTCCCCCACCTGGGGGTTGCTCTGCCGGTTGCTCTACCTGTTCCAATGTAGATACTCTTCCGCCAAGTTGCCAGCGATCGAGCCGTCGCTGGGATCCTTCTGCCGAGAGGCGAATCGATCAGGAGGGGGGGCTTTCCGACAGGGTGTAGCCTTTTCCTCGAACGGTATGAATGATAGGGAATGCGAAGGGGCGGTCGATTTTGCCTCTCAACCGGTTGATGTGCACCTCGATCACGTTGGTTTCTCCCTCCCAGCTGGAGTCCCAGAGTTGTTCGCAGAGCATTCCTCGAGTCAGCACCTGTTCGGGTCTCCTCATGAAGAGCTCCAACAATGTCAGTTCCGTCGGGGATAGGCCCAGTTCCTTTCCCTCCCGAAACGCGCGTCGCGTCGTCAATTCCAGGCGGAGCGGCCCGTAGGTGAGCAAAGGGCCTTCGATCTTTTGGCTACGTCGAGATAGAGCCTGGATGCGGGCAGTCAGTTCTCGCATCGAAAATGGCTTGACGAGATAGTCGTCAGCACCCTCACGCAGTCCGGTGACGCGATCTTCTACGGTCCCCAGTGCCGTCAACAGGATCACCGGGATCGTCATTCGCTGCTCGCGAAGCGATTTCAGAAAATCCAGCCCATTTTGGCCCGGAAGCATGCGATCGAGAATGATCACATCGATATCGGGGCGCGAGCACGCAGACCTCGCAGAGGTGGTTTGGTCGAACCACTGAACGTCGATCCCGTCATCTCCAAGTCCCGCCTGGATCGCGCGCGCCAAATCGGGGTCGTCTTCGATCAGGAGAGCCGTCAAATGCGAGGTTTGCATGATTCTAACCTTGGAAGGTCCAGTCGCAGCAGAATGTCGATAGAATACGCCACGGCTTCATCAGTTTACATCGAATTTGATTTGTTTCAGCTACCCCAACGGATGCGATCACAGAGCCTCCTTCCGTTGGCAGTCGAAAAAAAAATGTAGATCCACCACGTCCTTTGTTTTTTCAGGTGTTGACTCTCTCGGGTTTGTTTTCAACCTGCCGGAATCCCCGCAGACGAATTTTTGTTAATCTCCAAGTACTTGAGGTGGTCCCATGGAAGATACCAATCCTAGGAAGATGCAAAAGACTCTTCGGTGAAAACCGATCGAAGTCCAGTGGACGGGAGGGGTGGCTTGGGCTGCAGCAGGATCAAGAGGCTTGTATGGCCGATCGCGTCGAACCGGAACCATCCAGCGAGAGTGCCCCCGTCGGCAATGCAGAAGGATTTCATCGCTTTCTCAAAGAGGATCTGATCAGCGGATTGCAGGTCTTCCTAATCGCGCTTCCTCTCTGCCTGGGGATCGCGTCCGCCTCCGAGTTTCCCGTGATGGCTGGTGTGCTGACGGCCATCGGCGGGGCGCTGGTGGCTCCTTGGATCAGCAACAGCGAGTTGACGATCAAGGGGCCTGCGGCGGGACTGATCGTCATCACGTTGGGGGCAATCCAGGACATGAGCCACCAGTTGGGCGGGAGGGAGGAAGGCTACAGGGCTGTGCTGGCGATCGGCGTGGCGGCAGGAGCCGTCCAGATTCTCTTTGGCATGTTGAAGCTGGGTGGGGTGAGTGACTTTTTTCCGTCTTCAGTGGTCCATGGCATGATGGCGGCTATCGGTGTGATCATTCTCAGTAAACAGACCCACGTCCTCCTAGGTGTGGTGCCTGAGGGGAAGGAACCGCTAGAGTTGCTTTGGCAAATCCCCCATTCGGTCTGTCATGCCAATCTCTACCTTGCCTTCATCGGCCTGGCGTGTCTTTTCCTTCTCATTGCCCTCCCCCTCAGCAATCGCTCCATCTGGAAGAAGATCCCTGTTCAGATGGTAGTGATGGTGCTGGCGATTTTGATGGGCCTGGCACTGCGGCTGGGGGACCATCGCATCGACCGTGTCGCCGGGCTGAACGTCCCTGTCACGGAAAAGGCGCTGGTCCAGGTACCGCAGGACATTCTTGGGGCCATGACGCTCCCTGATTTCCATGCCCTTCAGGTCCCCAGCGCCTGGTTTTGGATCGCCATGTACGCCTTGATCGGAAGCCTGGAGTCGGTGTTGAGCGCTCGAGCCATCGACATGCTGGATCCTTATGGAAGACGTTCGAGCATGAATCGCGACCTTCTGGCGGTCGGTGTTGGCAACGCCGCCACTTCGATGATTGGCGGCATGCCGATGATATCGGAGATTGTTCGAAGCAAAGCGAATATCGACAATGGAGCGAAGACTCGCTTTGCCAATTTTTGGCATGGCATCTTCCTGCTGCTGAGCATTGTGTCGCTTGGCAGTTGGATCCAGTTGATTCCGACGCCTGCATTGGCCGCGATGCTTGTCTACACCGGGATGCGGTTGGCCAATCCCAACGAGTTCGTCAAGATGTATCGATCAGGAGTCGATCAATTGCTGGTCTTCGTCTTCACCATGGGGATGGTCCTATCGACCGATCTGCTGATCGGAATTCTGCTGGGAGTGCTGATGACCACTCTCATGCAACTCGTTCGAGGTGTCCCCTTGCGTTCCCTGTTTCAACGGTTTGTCGAGGTGACAACGCTTCCAGATGGAAGCTGCCTGATCCAGGCGGGCCAGTCGGCAGTCTTCTCCAACTGGAGTCCGGTGCAGCGACGAATTCGAGATCTGGGGTTGGTGCAAAAGTGCCCGGTGGTGGTCGACCTATCGAGAGCCAGATACGTCGATCAGACGGTGCAAGACAGGTTGAAGGAACTCCGAGAGGAGTTCGCTCGCGAGAACCTTTCGCTGGTGATTCGCGGGCTGGACGCCAACCTTGCGGTCGCTCCCCGCGACTCTGTGAATCGCAGTTGCAACGAGCCGTAGGGACTTCGAGCCGGCTTGGCGTTGTCGGTTTTTCAAGCCGATCCCGGCAGGAGGCTCCAATAGCCTGTCGCGCTTGGGCTCCTTGCAAGAGTATGTCGGGTGATGTGAGTTCTCCCCGAGGCATGCCCATCCGAGAGGTGCGAAACCGCTTGACGTCCCCTCCCAACCGCCGTCCTGGCTACACTGTATCGTGGTTCTTGCGGGATGATGCGATCTGGGAGCAGAGGAGTCAACGATGGATACCAATAAGGCAACAGGCACCGCGCGGGAGGCGCGGCTGATGGCGGGAATTCCGGCCATTCATGCAGGGATCTATCGAAGGATTCGTTTCTCGGTGGGGGA
>JBJSWM010000882.1:0-1844 GCA_046085865.1 Pirellulaceae bacterium | reverse complement strand
TGCTGCGGGATAGCCAGGTCGATGGTGCGTCGAAGACGAAGTGGGTTGTTTTGGATCTAGTCCTTGAGTGACATCGTCTGATTGGTTCACCGGTGGATTGATCCAAAACAACCCACTTCGTCTTCGACGCACCATCGACCTGGCTATCCCGCAGCAAGATGCGTCCCCGCAGAGCTTGCCTCTGTTTCACCAAGTGACGGAAAGGATAGCTGGCTTCCGGCAGCACAGCAAGCCTTCGAACACCGGAGCGATGCCGGGAAAATCCCGGGGGTTTGGGGGCTGGCCCCCAAGACAGAAAACCAACACGACCTGAACGGGCAATTGTTCACTAATTAACTGACCACAGCTGTCTCAAAGTCATTGACATATTCCGCCCGCAAGTCCTTTCACAAAAAGTTCAATTCGTGTTCTCCATCCTCCACTACCAGGGTGATTTCCCCTGCCGATTCAATATCCGCAACCGTTCACCGCTCAATCCGTTGCGGAGTTTCCATGGGCCGTTGATCGCCTGAAGTGGGCTTGCATTTGGCGGTGAATGAGGTCACCCGACTCTACGATGGCCGTTTGATTGCCGAGCAGAAAGCCGTGTCGATGGCAGGCCTTCATCTGTCGCTTCGGTCGCACGGTAACTGCTTTGGGCCGCAGTCTCTGCCAGTGAATCCGGCAGTCGCAGGAATTTGGCCGACCTCAACGGCGGAAGTTCTCAGGAAATCGCGAAGGCGAGTGCCGTATCCAAAACGGGATAACATCCGGATCTGGAGTTGCCGGTTTCGAGTTCTGCGTTGACGAGGGGCTAAAAGCATCGGTGTCCGCTTCGGAGTCGCCGTCCAGGGGCATGATCTCCCACATCTCGTTTTGGTGCAACCACAGCGGACCAGCGTTTCGTGCGAGGAACTCGTCTACCGGGATGCCATCGACCAACGGGGGCCGCCGTACTTGCTTCTGTCGACCATTGACAAACACGGTCATGAATTCCGCCCTGCGTTTTCTCCTTCGACGCTTCTCTTTCTTCGTGAGTGGTCGTTTGTTCAAAATTGGTCACCAAGCAAAAGGGGACGGAAGGAAAACGTACGGCCGGCAATCACTGGGGCAGATTTTAGCTACTCAAAACTCCTGATGGGGCAGGGACAGCAAAACGCAATGATCCATCAAGCCTGATGTCTCGGCAATCCCCTGATCCATTGAGTTGCCTCTGGACTGAGCGGACGGACCCACCGGTCAGAAAAGCTCGATGGGTGATCTCCGGCCTTCACTCCCTCGCTTACTCCGATGGACGGCACTTTTCGGCAAGGGGTTCTGTTTCTTTCTGAACCGAAGTTTCTGGAAGTCCTCGGATATCTGTGCGGACTGCCGGAGTTGGTTGAACTTCTCGCGAATGCAGGAGCCAGTGGCGCCACGATGATCGCACGTTCGATGGAGTGGAGTGGACCAGTTCCGGTCGAAGTGGGATCGCATATCCTACCGACCACCAGCAAGCTGACTTGGGTCGCTATTTCTTGCACATCCGACTACGCTTGGATGGGCCTTGGCATTTCTGGCAGAGGTCCGAAAATGGAATGCTGGAGCGCGATCTGAGTTTCCTTTTCAGGACCGATGAATACGGAGACAAGATCGCCAAACCGAGTCGGTAGATCTATTTCGTCGACTGAACGAAGTCGCAGGAGTTTGTGATTGCGTGTTTGCTGTTGCTGGTGGATCAGGCTATGTCGGTTCCTGGCTCTGCAGGGAACTGGAGCGTCGGGAATTGCCCTGGGTTCCGATTGAACGATGGGCGACGGACCACCCGGCGGCTCTTGCACGTTGGCTAGAAAAAATGCGACCTTCTGCGGTGATTAACGCGGCAG
>JBJSWM010000881.1:0-1073 GCA_046085865.1 Pirellulaceae bacterium | reverse complement strand
ATGACCAAGAGGTGATCGAGACGATCGAAGCGGCCAGGAAAGCAAAAGCCTGAGTTGCCAGATCACTGGCAGCCAGGGATTCCCCCTGAGTAGGTGGTTCTTTTGTCGTTGCGGCCTTGGGGCTCACCAAGCGGCCAAGATGCTGGCAAAGGGTATGGTAAAAGAAAAATGAACCAGCCGCTTTGATTTGCGATTGACGATCTTGCCCGTCGATCGATATCTTCTTACCTTCCCTGGCTCGGCGAGCCGTCTTGAGTGACGGTAAGTTGGGGTCGGAGACTTGAAAATCATTAGGTTTTTTGGGCAATTGCCTTTCTTTGGGGTGCTTGAACGTGTCAACTGGATCGCATGAAGTCATTCGGATTCGAATGGAAGCTTACGACCATGCCGTGCTCGACCAGAGTGCCATGGAGATCGTCGAGACGGCCAAGCGGACTCACTCCGAAGTGCATGGTCCGATTCCCCTGCCGACTCGCATCGAACGGTATACGGTGCTTTCAGGGCCGAATATCGACAAGAAAGCTCGTCAGCAGTTCGAGATTCGGACTCACAAGCGATTGATCGATATCAAGCAAGCCACTGCGAGAACGATCGAGGCGCTCAATAAATTGAGTCTTCCAGCTGGCGTCGATATCAAGATCAAGGCGACGGCTAGGTAGTGTCGATTACTGGGTTTCCGGGACCTAATGTTTGGGTGCTAGCGAAATGAGACGGAGGCCATTGAGGTAACTTGCTGGAGTCGGACGACAAAGAGTGGTTCGGCAATTTTCGGCATTTCCTCCATGGCAAGCGCGATTCATACGGGACAATGCGATGACTAAAGGTATACTCGGCCGTAAGGTCGGAATGACGACGGTATTTCAGCAGGATGGAACGGCAGTACCGGTAACGGTTCTGGAGGCCGGTCCCTGTTCGATCACTCAAGTCCGCACCCTGGATCGCGATGGCTATTCGGCCGTCCAGCTTGGATTTTCTGACAAGCCTCGTCATTTGGCGCGGCGTTCTGAGCGGGGCCATGTGGCTCCCATTGGCAGCATTCGCAGCAAAAAGCTGTCCGCCGCTGGCGTTCCTGT
>JBJSWM010000880.1:0-2432 GCA_046085865.1 Pirellulaceae bacterium | reverse complement strand
GCCATCGCTCAGTTGCCCGCCGGGATCAGTGCGGACGACTGGCCCTGGTGGCGTGGCCCAGGAGGGATGGGAGCTGCCAGCACTTCTTTTACCTATCCCGAGCAGTGGTCGGAAACGGATCGAGTGAAGTGGCGCGCCGATCTACCGGGACGAAGTCATGGATCGCCCATCGTGGTGGGTGATGCGATTTATCTTACCTATTGCCAAGAAGATTTCGGGGCTCAGGGCATCATGGCTCTGCATCGTCGCGATGGTAAGGAACTCTGGCGGAAAGTGATCCATGCCAGTGGCAGTATGAGCAAGAATGCAAAGTCTTCGGGAGCTTCGGGATCGGTGGCGTGCGACGGCCAGCGACTGTTTGTCAATTTCGCGAATGAGGGACGCGTCGTTTTGACGGCGCTCAATCTGCAGGGAGAGATCCTCTGGCAGCAAGAGGTGGCTGCCTACCAGGTGCACCAGGGATTCGGTGCCTCCCCGGCAATCCATGATCGGTTGGTTTACTCCGTTGCAGACACCAAGGGCGGCGGCGCGATTGTGGCGGTCGACCGAGAAAGCGGCCGCATCGCTTGGCGGCGCGATCGCCCATCGAATCCGAACTACCCATCCCCCATCGTGCTGTTAGTAGCCGGTCGTCAGCAACTGATCCTGACTGGCCTGGACCAAGTGGAGAGCCTTCATCCAACCACCGGTGAGACGCTTTGGAAAATCGAGGGCTCCACCACCGAATGCGTCACCACGACGGTCACCGATGGAAAGAGAGTCTACTCGTCGGGTGGTTATCCGAAGAATCACCTAGCAGCCATCGAAGCCGATGGCTCGGGCAAAATCGCATGGGAAACCAACGACCGCGTCTACGTCCCTTCCTTGCTGATCCGCGATGGCTACCTCTATGGCACCCTGGACGCGGGGATCGCTGCCTGCTGGGACGCGGCAACTGGTAAAGAGATGTGGAAAGGACGACTGGGAGGCGATATCAGCAGTTCACCAGTCCTCGTGGGAAATCTCATCTACGCGACCAATGAAGCCGGCGAGACATTTATCTACCGAGCGATTCCGGAACGCTTTGAGCTGCTGGGGAAAAATAGCCTGGGAGAGGAGCAGTTCGCGACCCCCACCTTCTGCCGAGGTCAGATTCTGATGCGGGTAGCGTATCGGGACGGTCAGGAGAGGCGAGAGCAACTGGTGTGCATCGGAGATTGATGCCGGCGCGGAAAGAATTCTTGCCAGTGAGTTCAAGAACTGGATGGTCCAATCCAGTTCCAGATGCTCTGGTGGATTCTAACGAGTCGCTTTGGCGGTGTTCTGAAGATCGCCGATGTAGGTCATCGTGCCACGCATCAGGTAGAACTTGACCTTCGGTGATTGCTTGAATTCAGGTGACTGAAGAACGTATTGGAGATGGTCGATCGTTGGTGTCTGCCAGTTCATCATCCCTACCAGGACGTCGCCAACCTGGATCTGCCGCTGTGCCGCTGGTGAGTTACCTCGCACCGCAACCACCTTCAGACCACCCTTGTAGCTACCACTGGCGGTGCGGATTTCCTCAGCCCGCAACTCGGTCACGCGAATACCAAGCCGCTCCCAGGCGAGGTCGTCGAGGTTCACTTTGCTACTGGCAGCGGCCAGTGGAGATCCCATCAGCGATAGCGTCCTCGCCAATTTTTGGCCGCCCCTTTCGATCTCCAGATTCAACGCTTCGCCCTGCTGCCGATTCAGCAGACGCAGCTCCAAATCGAGTCGCGATCGAATTGGCTGACTGTCGACGGCCAGCAGGCGGTCACCCGAGGCGATGTCGGCGGAGGGCTGCTGACCATGTAGCGAGGCGCTGGCAACCTCCAAGTAGGAACCCTCGGAATCGCGTACACCGCGAAATGCCATCCCCAGCGAAACCTGCTGTCGCTGACTGCTGGCAACCAAATCGGCGATGACTTCCAGGGCGGCATCGATTGGAATGGCAAAACCGATTCCCTGAGCCCCCACTCGGACTGCGACGTTGATCCCGATCATCTCCCCATCGATATTGATCAGCGGGCCACCCGAGTTTCCGGGGTTGATATCCGCGTTGGTCTGGATCAGATCGTAATATTCCTGTGTTCCATTGACTGGAACATTCCGGTGCAGGGCGCTGACAATGCCGACAGTGACGGTGTGCTGATAACCAAAGGGGTTACCGATCGCAATCACCGTCTCGCCCCGCATCAAGTCATGACTACTGCCGATAGAGATCACCGGCAGGGGATCTTTGGCATCGATTTTGATCAGGGCAAGATCGGTTGAAGGATCAAAATTGAGCAGCTTGGCGGTCGTCTCGGTACCGTCGGCCAATGTCACCTCGATCTTGGCGACGTCCTGAACCACATGCAGGTTGGTCACCGCATAGCCGCGAGGGTCGATGATCACCCCTGTTCCCATGCCATTGACCAACTGAGGTC
>JBJSWM010000879.1:0-2677 GCA_046085865.1 Pirellulaceae bacterium | reverse complement strand
CACCGAGCTTTTCAACGAGACGATTTCTTACAACATCGCGTACGGCACCCCGGGTGCCACCCAGGAAGCGATTGAGAAGGCAAGTCGTCAGGCGCATGCGCACGATTTCATCGTCGGCCAACTGTCCGACGGCTATCAGACGCGAGTCGGTCATAATGGCCAGCGGCTCAGCGGCGGACAGCGCCAACGAATCGCTCTTGCCCGCGCGCTGCTGCGCGATCCCGAAATCCTGATCCTGGACGAAGCGACCAGCCAGATCGACATGCACAGTGAATCGCTGATCCGCGATTCGCTCAGCCATCATCTGGGACAGCGCACCATGATCATCATAACCCACCGCGAAAAACTGCTCGACCTAGCCGATGTGGTCTACGAAGTGAAAGATGGCCAGTTCCAGGCCATCGCTCAATCCGGCTCCCTCCCGGCCGCCGCTTGACGAATCCCCCACTTCCGCCGACCATACAACACGCGACAACCGGTAGGCGGAAGAGGAGCGGCCTGTGGGCGAATTCCACGGGACGGGCTGCATCGCCATGATGCGGTCGCCAGCGCTCAGTCCGAGTCTAGCCTTTGCCAACCTTGGGCAACTGGGATTGGAACGCGACGCGCGAGCAGATCGACAGCATGGCCTCATTCCGCAGGCCCCAGAATTCGAGGGAAAGGGAGTATCGATGGTCAGCAGCCGACGGGAACGAATCGAGGCGATGCTGCGTGAGGAGCCAGGGGATGTTTTCCTGCGCTACGCTTTGGCGATGGAGCTGAGCAAGGAAGGCCGTCAGCAGGAGAGCCTTGATACGCTCGGGCAACTGACGGCGGGTAATCCCCCTTACGTTCCCGCCTACTTCCAAGCCGCTAGGCAACTGGTCGAAGCGTCGCAGATCGATGCGGCCCGAAAATGGCTTCGCGATGGGATCGAAGAGGCACGCCGCCAAGGGGACTTCCACGCTGCCGGGGAGATGTCGGAGTTGCTTTCTGAGCTGGGGGTGCTGGGAGGCGAGTGAGTCGTGGGAAGTCCTAAGGCGATTGGTTGGCAAACGGCAGGTCGCCATCAACGCAGCTCAATCGCAGGAGATCGCAATGGCGCTGGAGAAATCGGATGCCATTGTTTTGAAGGTGGTGCCATGGAGCGAATCCAGCTGCATCGCGACGCTCTGGACCGATCACTTTGGCAAGATCTCCGTCCTCGCCAAAGGGGCTCGAAGGCCCAAGAGCCCCTTTGAGTCTGCTATTGACCTGCTTGCCATCTGTCGCATAGTGTTCCTGCGGAAATCGGCAGACAGCCTCGATCTCCTTACCGAAGCCAAACTGGAACGACGGTTTCGCGCGGGCCAGAAAAGCCTGCTGGCTTTGTACTGTGGATTTTACGTGGTGGAACTGCTGGCGACCCTGACCGAGGAAGGTGTCCCCATCGATGGGGTTTACCGGAAGACGGTCGACGTACTAGAAGCATTGGACAATCAGCAAACACCATTTCCTTGGGTAGCCTGCTATGAACTTCAGCTGTTTGGAAAGCTGGGCCATCAACCCAGCTTCGATCGCTGTGTTCAGTGCGACTTGCCGAGGTCGCAGACGGAATCCACGGACTCTGTCCGCTCGCCTCCCTTGCTGGGAATCAGTTCGGGAGGCTACCTCTGCCGATCTTGTGCCGCCGGGCATCGACAGGTGGTGGCGGTCGATCCGAAAACCATCGACTGGTTGGTCCAGGCTTCCCAGCCCGATTGCGACCCATCGGCACTGAACGTTCCGGAGAAGACGGTGAAACAAGAGATTCGTGGGTTCCTGGCAGCCTACACCAAAACCCTGATCGGAAGAACTTTGCGCGTCATCGATTTTCTGGACGAACTGGGACGCTAAAGCAATCGCAGTTGCACTACGAATGACGCCATGGCGAACCAATCGCCCAACGCACTATTGGCAGGAGTCGTGATGGTCATGGAAGACCGGGAAACGAAAGTCCAGAAGGGGTATCGCGTCATTCACCGACGCACTCCGCCATCCGCATGCTTGCTGCAGCACCACGTACGATCGATCGGGTCCATGCTGGGTCGCGTTGCGCTGCTGGGGCTTGTTCTACTGCCCGGCTGTCAATCGTTGCGAAGCGATCGGTCCTTGGAATACGATGCCGCCAAGAATGCAGTGGAAGGGTACGAAGATCAAGATGGGAACTGGGTGCGGCCCGAAGGAAGCCGAGCGGAGAAGAAGGGGAATCGGCCGTTGCTGGATCAGGCTGGAGCTTGGATCCCGGGTTTGACCGACAAGCCGGCCGACCGTCCCAAGGCGCAGGAAACCTATCGACAGGCCGATGCCCTGTTCGAACAGGCCAAGGACGCGCAAGGTGAAGAGCGTCGTTCGCTGTTCCGCAAAGCAGCCAAGAAGTACTCTGCGGCTGGCAAGCTTTGGCGCAGCAGTTACCTGGAGCAGGATGCCATGTTCATGGAGGCCGAAAGTCGCTTCTTCGCTGAAGATTACGCAGCGGCCGAACAGGACTATGCGACGCTGATCAAGGAATATCCACGCACCCGATATCAAGATCGTATCGACTCCCGAAGGATGGAGATCGCTCTCTACTGGCTGCAGTATCAACAAGCCAGTGGCCAGCCCTTCTTTGCGGTCAACGCCACCGACAAACGGCGACCCTGGATCGATACCGCCGGCCACGGCAAAAAGACCCTGGAGA
>JBJSWM010000878.1:0-2874 GCA_046085865.1 Pirellulaceae bacterium | reverse complement strand
GCAGGTTCGCGAGGATGCGGTCGTTTCCTCAGACTGGTCCAGCGGCCTGATACGAGGTCTCTCACGGAGGCACAGAGGCACGGAGCGGGAAACCGAACAGGTACTTCATCAGGGCTGTGTCGATTGTTAGACCGCTCGTTCCCCTGACTTCGCTCCTAGCCCTTTTCGCGCCTTCGCGACTTCGCGTGAGCCTAAAAGATTCCCTAGCCGTTCACCTCGCAGGTTCGCGAGGATGCGGTCGTTTCCTTGGACGGCCCCATCGTCCTGATACGAAGGCTCTCACGGAGGCACAGAGGCACGGAGCGGGAAACCGAACAGGTACTTCATGCTGGCTGTGTCGATTGCTAGACCGCTCGTTCCCCTGACTTCGCTCCTGGACCTTTTCGCGGCTTCGCGCCTTCGCGTGAGCCCGATAGATCCCTTTTTCGGTGTTGCGATGTCGATCGAGGGAAGCCTTGCGTGCGATGGACTGGAAGTTGGTGCTAGTGGTCGGGTCCTGGCGATGGCGAGGATCGGGAGGGTTGGTTAGTTGGCGTCGATGGAATCGATGGTTAGTCGACTGAGAACGTCGGATGCTTCCAGAAGATCGCGGTAGGGGTTCTCGGAGTCGAAGCTCAATAAGCCCAGCTTGATACGCGACAACGTGGCATCGGGCGCGCGAAAACAGCTGTCGTAAGCCTGCCACCGCTTGCCGTCCCATGCCTCCACCCAGGCATGTAGGCCAAAGGAATTACCTAGCCCTTCCCCATCAGTTCCATCTATCCCTTGCGATGCTGCCTCTGCCGGTCGATCAATGGTCGATTGCGGTGCTAGCCCCAAGGCGACGCGTGCGGGGATCCGGCAAGCCCGGGCCGCAGTGGCAAGCAAGACCGCATGTCCAAAACAGTCCGCTCGCTCTGCCCGCATCAGTCTGGACGAACTGATCAGCGTCTTTCCGACAGGATCCCGCTGCAACTTCCCAGCGATCCCCTCCGCCAATCTCGCCATCGCTGTCTCCACCGTATGCGGCTGGCTGCCTAGCCACGCTCGGCATGCCGTCTGAAGGTCGGGTTGGTCGGTCGCCATCCAGCGATTGCTTCCCAACATCGATGGCTCGGAGGGGGCAGCGTCCGAGGGAGTTGGCGACGCAGTTGCCTCCCCTGCACTTCCCTGGCGCTGAACGGTTACCACGGCAGAGAAGGCGGAAATCGACTGGACGCTTTGGTTGCCTCCGCGAACAAAACTTCGAAAGGGATCCTGCCCCTTCATCTTCATCGTGTAGCGAACCACATTGGATCCAGTTACTTGGCCCTTGGGCTTGGCGGCCAAGGTGGACGGTAGGGGAACCGATTCCCATTGCAATTGGTCGGCCACCGCCTCCGTCTGCTCGGCCGTCGCGCGGAAGTAACGCAGGTTGTATCCGCGGATGTATGACTTCCAGAGGATGCCCTCATCATCCACCCAGTGCACCGTCTCCAGCCCCTTCGCCTCGTTGCCGGAAATGACTCGGACTTCGTGTAGCGATCGGTTGTTGCCATCCAGCGTTGCGGTCTGGACGACTCCCATCCCCTCGATGCGCTGCGGGACAAACTGCATCTCCACCGGATCGAACGATACAAACTGCCTGGCTTCCAGCAGCTCGGGCACCCGTCGCAAAAACGACTGCTCCACCGAAAATGGACCGCGGGCTCCCTCGGGCCAAACCTGCGATTCGGATTGAGTCTGATCGCCAGTTCGCTTGTTCAGCTGGAAGTGTCCCTCTTTGTCATTGACCAATTCCCCCACCCTTCGCTGCCCACCTGCCTCCCATTCGGCCGCCAGGTTCAGCACTGCCCCATCTGGCCGTTCCAAGCTGAACAGCTTCCAGCTCTGGTCCACCAACTGCTCCCCTCGCTGCAGTCGGATCCGTCCCGATTGCTCCCATCGCAGCATCCCTTCCCCTAGCGACTTGGAGGCGCTGACCGATCGGGTCTGAAAGCCAACCGGATCGCCCTGCAGGTAAATCACCTGATGATCGCTCCATGGCAACGTCAATCGATCGGCCCACGAGATCGCTAGATTCTCCTGGCTGGGCTTCCAGGCTGGTCCGCCCTGCGCAGCCGCCTCGGCAGGGAGTGCTTGCGTCCCCTTGGCGGCTGGATCGGCAGTCCCGTCATTCCCGAGATCTGCCGCTGGCTGTGCCTTCCGCTGGGGCTCGGCCTTCGACGGAGCCGTCGAGTCGGCTGCGGCTATTGCGTTTCCTGCTGCGGACTGCGTCGAGCTGTCGGGCGGCTGAGTCGACTTATTGGTCTTGGAAGGTTCACCAGGCGATCCGCACCCCAGAGAGGAGCCCAGGGAGACGGCTAGCAGTCCCAGCCCCAGCCGCCCAAGGCTTCTGCCAAGAATCGATATCTCCATCGATCCCGTCCCAGCCGATCGATCAGGTTGGGGGGGGAGACGCCGTGGGCGAAGGGTCGTCCGCAGCGACCGGCTGGCATTCTTTTGGCTTGTCGAATCGATCGCTCCGTCCATCACCCACCATTGCTGTTTTTTTAACGACTGATCGCAAGTTTTGGCCAGCCCCAGCTTGGTGGCCTATCGAGCCATTGCGGGACGAACGGGGCTGTTGCAACCGTTCCGGTTGTTCCAGAAATATCGACAGAAACGGTGGTGCGGACAGCAAACTCCCTGAAAAAGTGAAAGCTTTACAGAATTTTTCCCCCAGTCGCTCCCCCTAACCTAAGTTTCCCCATCGTTTCATCCCCCCCAGGCGATTCGGTGGAAGCCATCCCTTGGGTCAATCTCGATCACGACCTTGCTTGCCAGGAATTCGACGATGGACCGTTCTTCGCGCCTCCCTCACAGCCAGCATTCGCCATTTCAGATGCAGACGGCTCAGCCATCCCTCGCCACCGC
>JBJSWM010000877.1:0-2866 GCA_046085865.1 Pirellulaceae bacterium | reverse complement strand
GCTTTGCGTGGGTCGAGCGGAGAAGTGAAAGACGGCGCGCTGAAGTCAGGAAAGCGAAAAGAATGGCTCGATCTGGCGTTCTTCCGCGAGGCTTTTGCATCAAGTGCATCCCCGCAGGATTTCCGGGAGGATCACTTGACGTCATGCCGCGACGCGCTGGCGCAAGGCTACTGTTGTCCTATGGCGGCATTCGGTAGCCGCGGCTGGTTTTCGCTTGCCGGGTGGAAGTCAATCTGGAAGCGACTGGAGGAATGCCTCGACGCGGGCTGCAGGAATCGCGTGGCTTCGGGTGCGGCTGAAGCGAGCGATGCTGACCCCGATGCAGCGTCCCTGCAGGTCGATCCAGGGGGAGCCACACTCTTCGGGGCGAAGGCAAAGATCGCTGCAGAGGACCTCGGCAAAATTCCCTCGCCTCGCACTCTTACCCCCCTCGAAAAGCTCGGCGACGTGCAACGGCCCGGATTGCACTTCTCCCAAGCGGACCGTAATCTCCTGCTCGACCATCTCCAGTGTCGTTGGCGAAGATTCTTCGTCGCCGGAGGGATCTTTGTTCGTCTTTGAGTCATCCTGTGGCGGTTCCACGCTGGTTGAAGGCATCGGCCGTCGGTAGACGATGCGCACGGGGTCGCCCGCAAGTTTGCTTCGCAGAATCCCTTGCATCTGCGGCACCGACTCAATCACCGCCTGATCGACTCGCACCACCACATCCCCCGACTCCATTCCCCCCTTCTCGGCAGCGCTTTGCTCAAGGACTTGCTCGAGGAAGACACCTTGTTCCCCCTGGCCCAGCACGACGCCAAGAAAACCTCGACCTTCGTCAGTTGGAATCGAAAACACACCACGGCTGGCCGAAATCCCAACTCGTCCCAATCCGTCTGGATGCGGCGCGATCAGGAGGTGTCCTTGGGACCATTGAGCGGGCTCCACGGCGGCGGAAAGCGCCGCACTTACCACAACGGAGGAGAAAGCTCCTGACTGCGGCCGCAGTGCCACTAGGTCATCCGATAGGTCTTTGGCGACCACATCCAGGGGCTGCCAGGAGCCATTTGGATCGAGCCATTGGGGGGACTGGTCGATGCGGCTTGCTTTGGTGACCAACCAGATCCTCCCCTTGGTATCGCGCAGGACGGTCCCCATCGATTCGATCGATTCACCGTGCACTTCACTTCGGAGCACCAGGCAGGCGTCATCGCACCGATCCTCCACCGTGGCGACTTGACCTTCAAGTTGCTGCATGCGTGGCTCGGAACCGACCCAAGAGTTTCGATCGGACTTTGGCAGTCGATCGTCCGTCGCAGGGCTCAATAATTCCAGTGGGAATGGATCCTTGGCCGCCGAATTTGAATCTCCCGTCTCTTGATTGGGGGCCTCCAAAGGAAATTCGACCTCGATCCGTTCGTCGGAACCTCGCGTGGCCACCAGTGCGACGCTTCGTTCCCCATCCAGATAACGCCGCACCATTTGCTCCTGGAAGTTGCCCCCAGTCCAACGTTTGCCAGCGATCTCCACGATCACATCCCCTTCGGCTAGGCCCAGCCGTGCGGCCGGACCGTCGGGAGTGACGGAGACGATTCGGGGGCCGCTCCTTCGTCCTCGCCGAACCTTCATGCCTAGGTCCGGTAAGCCTGGGATGGAGTTGACTTCGAAGTCCGATTCCTCCTTCAGTTCCTGCCAATACTTCACAAAAGTGCCGACCGGTACGTCGTAGTTGTCCTTCAGGTCCCGCCCAATTTGGCTGTGAATACCGATCAAACGGCCTTCCAGATCGATCAGGGGGCCACCCGAGTCACCAGGCTCCATCAACGCGGTGGATGCGATCATTCCAAACCGTGAGGAGACTGGTTGCAAAATGCGTCCCATCCTCGCGATCGCACCACGGGATGGATCGTACGATCCAGGGTGGCTCAGGCTGATGCAGGGCTGATCGGCAACTAGCTGCGAAGAGTCGCCAATCGGCAACACAGGGAGCGGCTCGGTGGGCTTCGGGACGACTTCGATCATCGCACAATCGAGCAACCGGTTGGTTCCTTTACCAATTCCATCCATCGTCCTTCCGTCGGCCAGATGGATCTGGTATTTCCGCCCTGGAGTCACCGCATGCCCGGCGGTCCAAATCCATCCCTCTGGATGGACGATCACACCGCTAAACGACCCGACGCCACCCGGGCGCCTTTCCGTCACACCGACGACGGCAGGTGCCGCGCGAGCAATCGTCTGTTCGACCCGACTCTGCAGGGCCATCGGCCAGTTCAGTTCGACAGTCGGTGCAGAATTTAGGGTTGGGGCTTCCTGAGCCACCGAAAGGGTGGAAAGGCAGCCAAGGAGCCAGGGGGCCAAAAGCTTGGACCCATGCGAAACGCCGACGATGGGGAACCAATCGATGATGGAAGATAGCCATCGCATGCTGGTCGAGTCCTCACATCCAATGTTGCCCACCACAGCCAATGCACCGCGGCGGGGGACTGTGCCGATCGTTTCGAAACATCCTCAGTAAGGTAGGCGATTGAATCGGGAAGAGTCAGTTTTTTTTCGCAACTCGACTCAAATTCCTGTCGCCACCCTCGGCTCAGGGCGAAAAGGAAAGCTGTACCTTGTGGCCTGGGACAGCCCCGAGATCCTTCCAAAAAGTAAGCCTTACCGTGCCATATCGTGGACGACGATCGCCCACCATTTTTCACGGTGCTACGCGATGGTTGATGTCCAACAGAGGTCCATTGATACGGTCGTCGCCGTTCCCCGAAAGAAAAAATCAGACCTTGCCGTCCGCTTCGATCCCGGGGACTTAGTCTTCATATTCCGGAGGATTTCATCGAATCATGCTTCTCTATTGCTTGCACGAACCTGCTTGTCTGCGTTGCCTCGACTG
>JBJSWM010000876.1:0-4987 GCA_046085865.1 Pirellulaceae bacterium | reverse complement strand
GTGCCTTTGTGCCTCCGTGAAAAACCCAACTAGGGCAAGCCATACGGGGTGTACCAAATTGGTCCCGGCCTATTGAGAGATTTCCAAAGAGCAGATGCCATCGATCGCCAGCGGTGGCAGTACTCCTACGGAAAGCTGGTGAAAATCGATCGCCTTTGGTTTCCTGACACTGCACGGCACCTGGGGTACACTAGGGTCAGTTCCGGGAGAAGAAATTCTGCGAGCGATCGGAGATGCGGATGGCTGGTGCATTCCAACGAAAGAGGACCGTTGCTTTGGTCCTGTGCTTGGTTCCTTGCGTGCTTCAGTGCGTGGTCCAATCAACCTCGGCTGGCGATTCCGTTGAGTTCAACCGAGACATCCGTCCGATTTTGGCCGCGGCATGCCTGAAGTGCCACGGACAGGACGCCAATCATCGCCAAGCCGATCTTCGACTGGACGATCAATCCAGCGTGACGGCCCCCAGAGATTCGGGCATGGTAATCGCCGCAGGGGACCCTGCCGCAAGCCTACTGTGGCAACGCATCGACTCCTCCGATCCCGAACTTGTCATGCCGCCACCCGATTCGGCGCGCCAACTGTCGGTCGAGGAAAGGGAGAAGATCAAAGAATGGATCGAGCAAGGCGGGACGTTTCAGAACCACTGGGCGTTTGAACCGATCAACAAGCCAGCCTCACAGGATCCTAGTTCATCGCTGACGCAACAGATCGATCGCTGGATCCAGGAGGAAGCGGTCCGGCGTGGGTTGCCGGTTCAGGGCAGAGCCGACCCTCGCATCCAGATCCGTCGATTGGCTTTCGCGCTCACGGGGCTGCCACCCGATCCCGAGGATGCGAAGAAGTTTGCCGAGGACCCCAGCGACGCCCACTACGCCAAGTGGGTCGACCACTATATGGACTCGCCCCACTACGGTGAAGAGATGGCGAGGCATTGGCTGGATGTCGCTAGGTACGGAGATACCCACGGGCTTCACTTGGATAACGACCGACGGATCTGGCCTTATCGGGATTGGGTGATTCGTGCATTTCAGCAGAATCTCCCCTTCGACCGATTCACGATCGAGCAGTTGGCGGGCGACCTACTCCCCGATCCAACTCTGGATCAACTAGTCGCTACGGGTTTCAATCGGTGCAACGTAACGACCTCCGAAGGCGGCGCGATCGAAGACGAATTTCTCTTTCGTTACGCAGTCGACCGCGCCAGCACCACGATCCAAGCCTGGCTGGGGCTGACCGGAGGCTGCGCGGTCTGCCACGACCACAAGTACGACCCTCTGACGACTCGAGAATTCTATTCGATCTACTCGTTCTTCTACAGCAATGCCGATCCGGCAATGGATGGCAATATCCAGACCACCGCACCCTTCATCAAACTCCCAACCGCTGAGCAGAAGGCCGATTTGCAAAAGCTGGATCAGGAGATTGCAGAGAGCATCCAGCAACTTGGGCAGGTGGCAGGACGCTGGTCCCAGCTGGTCGATGCCGTTTCGACCGGCGGACCGCGCCCCGCCACCCAGCTCTGGATCGACGATCAACTGCCCATGGGTGCCACTCAGCGAAACACCAGTCGCAACGCAGCGGTTTGGACCGAGGGAGATGCCACGGTGCCCGTAGGGCTACGGGCGATCGTGACCGAATTCGGCGATCGGCTGGAGCAGGTGATCAGCGGCGGCACGGTGCCTCGTTGGATCCTCGACGCCGCAACGATCCAAGTGTGGCTGAAGACCGATGCCGACGAACCGCCTGATGTGGCCTTCCTGGAAGTCCGCACCGAAAAAGGGAATCGCCGCTGGTTTTGGGGAAAGGACGCAGCAGCAGGAGAGAAAATCGGGGCCAGCCCCAATCAGTATGCAGGCCAACTTCCCGCCGCCGGTCACTGGCAGCTGATCAGCCTCCCAGCCGAGGGACTGACTGCCGGTGCCCTGGTGCAGGAACTCCAGCTAGGAGTGTTCGGAGGGATCGCTTGGTGGGATGGCCTTGCGATCACCGGTCAGCAAGCCCCAGAACACCACTGGAGACGCGACTGGACCGCTTGGTGGCACCTCCAGAAGGGGAAGACAGTGCCTTTGGCAGAAGGCCCATTGCTCCAGGCCATCCAGCAAGGTCCTGATTCCGAGCCGGGGAAAGCCCAACTGGAGTCGGTCAAGCAATATTTCTTCAGTTGGGTCTCTGACGAAGTCCCTGAACCAATACGCCAACTGCGAAGTCGCATCGAACGATTGCAGGTGCGGCGAGCCATCTTGGAGGATTCGATCCCTGGCACGATGATCTACAAAGATCGCGATCCGCCTCGCCAGGCTCATGTGATGCTTCGCGGACAGTACGATGCCAAAGGGGAGCCGGTGGAACCAGGTGGCATGGCGTTTCTTCCGGCGATCGCTACCCAAGAGCCGCAAAGACGTCTGAATCGATTGGATCTTGCGCAGTGGATCACCGCCCCCAACAACCCCCTGACCGCTCGCGTTGCAGTCAATCGATTCTGGCAGCAGATTTTCGGCACTGGTATCGTCCTGACTTCCGATGACTTTGGAATTCAAGGCACCCCTCCCACCCATCCCGAACTGCTTGATGCGATGGCTTCGAACTTCATCCAGAGTGGATGGAATGTGCGGGAACTGCTGCGCTCTATGGTGTTGACGGAGACGTTTCGCAGGGACGGAACGGTGACGGCGGAACTGACGCAGAAGGACCCCGCGAATCGTTATCTGTCGCGTGGTCCTCGGCTTAGGCTGGATGCCGAGCAGATTCGGGACAACACCTTGGCGGTCAGCGGACTACTGAATCGACAGATCGGCGGTCCAGGATTTCGCGGTTATCAGCCCCCCAGCATCTGGGAGCCTGTTGGCTACGGAGACTCGAACACTCGCTATTACCTCCAGGAGCATGGCGATGTTCTTTATCGAAGGAGCATCTACGCGTATGTCAAGCGAACCGCTCCACCTCCCTTCATGACCAACTTTGACGCTCCCAATCGAGAAACCTTTTGCACGCGGCGCGAGCGAAGCAATACTCCGCTGCAGGCTCTCCAACTGCTCAATGACGTGCAGCATTTCGAGGCTTCTCGATGCTTGGCCGAACAGATTGTCAAAGAAACAATTCAAAACCCCGATCGACGCGTAGACCTGCTGTTCGAACGGGTGCTGGCAAGGCAACCTGATATGTTTGAAAGAGACGCATTGTCGAAGTTTCTTGAGGAAACAAAAACTCGACTGGCGGCGGCACCGGTAGAAGCTTCGAAAATCGCGAGCGCAGGACAGCGTTGGCCGGACCGTTCGCTTCCTACCCTGGATGTGGCGGTCTGGACGCTGGCCTCCAATCTCGTGCTGAATCTAGACGAAACGATCACGCGGAACTGAGAACGCCGATAGGCTTCTGGAACAGGGAATCATCGTATGAATCGCATAGAACAGGCCGGAGATCGGAAGGATGCCGCAAGGCAAGCCCTGCTGCGAAGAAGTTTCTTTCGATCGTCGGGGCTTGCCATGGGATCGATCGCGCTGGCCTCCTTGCAAGATGGCGCTGCCCGCGGCGATGACGCACAGGCCAACAGAGCGGCCCAAGTCCATCCCCCGCTAGCAGGCCTTCCGCACCATCCCCCTAAGGCCAAGTCGATTATCTATCTGCATATGAATGGTGGTCCCAGCCAGTTGGATCTTTGGGATTACAAACCAACGCTGGCCGAGCAGTTCGACAAGGATTTGCCCGATTCCATCCGGCAGGGCCAGCGAATCACCACCATGACCAGTGGACAGAAACGACTGCCTGTTGCCCCCAGCAAATTCCGTTTCCAGCAGCATGGCCAATGCGGGCGTTGGGTCAGCGAACTGCTACCCCACACCGCTTCACTGGTCGATGAACTGGCGGTCATCAAGACGGTCCACACCAACGCCATCAATCACGATCCAGCTTGCACCTTTGTGATGACGGGCACCGAAGTTCCCGGAAAGGCTAGCCTGGGATCTTGGTTGGCCTATGGATTGGGAAGCGAAAGCAACAATCTCCCCGCCTTTGTCGTCCTGACCCCTAGCTGGAGCGCCACCGCACCGGCGCAAGCCCTTTTCACTCGGATGTGGTCGAGCGGTTTTCTGCCGACTCGATTCACCGGCGTCGCACTCCGAAGCGGCCCTGATCCGGTACTCTATCTGCAGAACCCAGAGGGCGTTTCGTCGGCCGACCGCCGATCGATGCTCAACACCCTCTCGCAGCTCAACCAACACCGTTTCGAGCAATGGCGGGACCCCGAGATCCAGACGCGAATCGCTCAGTATGAGATGGCTTACCGAATGCAGGGAAGCGTCCCGGAACTGGTCGACTTGAAGGAGGAACCCCAGTCGGTGCTCGATCTCTATGGTCCCGATGTCACCAAGCCGGGGACGTTTGCAGCCAGTGCCATCCTCGCTCGTCGCATGGTCGAACGCGGAGTGCGCGTCGTCCAGATTTTGCATCGAGGATGGGATCAGCACGGCAATATTGCCGGTGACCTTCCAGCACAGTGCCGAGACGTCGATCAGGCATCGGCCGGATTGCTGCGTGATTTGAGGCAAAGGGGACTGCTGGACCAAACGCTAGTGGTTTGGGGTGGAGAGTTTGGACGCACTGTCTACTGCCAAGGAGGACTGACCAAGGAGAACTACGGTCGGGACCATCACCCCAAATGCTTCACCATGTGGATGGCAGGCGGCGGTATCCGGGGTGGTATCGAGTACGGAACCACCGATGATTTCAGCTACAACATCGTCGATCGTCCGGCGGCGATTCACGACATCAACGCCACCCTCCTTCACTGCCTGGGGATCGATCACGAACGCTTGATCTTCCCATTCCAGGGGCTGGAGCAACGGCTGACGGGGGTCGAGCAGCAGCAGGTGATTCGCGAGATTCTCGCCTGAGCCTGCTTGGATGGACGCCGAGCAAACTTGCGAGCAAGGCGGCACAGCTGCCCTTTCGGGCAGCGAAGGATTGCAGATCAGAAGTTTGTTGCCAGACA
>JBJSWM010000875.1:0-1083 GCA_046085865.1 Pirellulaceae bacterium | reverse complement strand
CAGGTGTACGCAGCAATGGGGAGAATTTCTTCAACAGCGATCCTAGCGACTCGATTACAGATACTGTCTTCGCAGACAGCGATGCAGACTCATTGACCGGTGGGTTAAATCAGGATTGGTTCTTTGCGAGCCTAAACGATTTAACAGACTTCGTCGGAACTGGAACCTCTCCAGATCGAAAGAATAGTTAATGAATTGTCGATTGTCGGTATTCAGAAATTTGTGCCAGGAAGCAACTTATGGGCTTCCTGGCACATCTTGCTGATCGTGTTTTTGGCCTGCCCTTTGTGCCGTATGCGCACGGCGAAATACAGGTTGACGGGGATGGGATACTGCTGGCTTTCTAGTCAGCGGAGAGCCAGCCATGCCTCGATGTCGCTTCCAGCCAGATCAGTGGGCCCAGTGGATTCAGGATCATTCAGTCAGCAACCTCTCCGTCGCTGACTTCTGCACCATCCACCAACTCCCTGCCCACTCCTTCTACTTCTGGCGCCGAAAACTGGCGAGTCATTCCAAGCCGAAAGAGCTGAAGAATCTCGCGAATGCTAGGCTTGCCGAGAACTCGCTGCAGTTCATTCCCCTACAGCTGCAGGGAGTGACACCAGAAGTCACAGTCGATCTGCCGGGCGGCTTGGTACTTCACATCCCCACCGATCCCATGACTCTTCAGCCTGTTCTCCAGGTTCTCATCCAGGTGGGGGCTAGCCGCCAGTCATGATCGGCCTCGTTCATCATCTGAAGATCCACGCCTGCACTCAGCCCACCGACATGCGTAAAGGCTTCGATGGGCTCTCGGGAATCGTCGCTTGTCTCCTGGCTGAAGATCCACTGAGCGGCCATCTGTTCCTCTTCCGCAACCGCACTCGTGATCGACTGAAGATCCTCTACTGGGATCGCGACGGGCTGGCCATCTGGTACAAGCGACTGGAAAGTGGAACAGATGGCCGCTCAGTGGATCTTCGGCCAGGAGATGTGCGACGATTCCCGAGAGCCCATCGAAGCCTTTGCGCATGTCGGTGGGCTGAGTGCAGGCGTAGATCTTCAGATGATGAACGAGGCCGATCATGACTGGCGATTGGCCCC
>JBJSWM010000874.1:0-1288 GCA_046085865.1 Pirellulaceae bacterium | reverse complement strand
GACTTACACCCTCCCGTTTCGACGCCGTCAAAGGCGCACTAGCCACCGCGGCCACGCGGTGGACGGCTGCGCAAAACCGTCCAAAACGCTATTCCACCATCTGGCGATGGTGGCTACCAAGGAAGAAATCAGCCGATGATTTTCGTTCGCAGGTTGGTCAGAAGATCGACGGCATGACCGATTTCTGCCTTCTGGCGATCCGGCTCCTGTGGGATCTCCCTTTCAATCGTAAGCGGACCACGATACCCAAGATTCCAGAGGGTACGCAGGTAGTTTTCCATCCCGACCTGCCCGTGACCAAGTGGGACTTCTGATCCCCAGGTCTTCCCCGGCTGGTCGCTCCACAAAGCATCCTTGCAATGGACACTTTTCACATAACTGCCGATCAACCCCAGCGCCTCGATCGGATCGCCAGTCCCGTAAAGTATCATGTTGGCCGGATCAAAATTCACGAAGAGATTGGTTCGTTTGACATCTTCGAGGAATGTTCGGAGCGATTCGGCGCTTTCCTGACCGGTTTCCAGATGGAGCGATTGTTCATTGCGGGCTGCATAATCGCAGAGGCCTCGCGTCGTCTCCACAATCTGAGCGTACCCGGACGATTTGGTATCGTGCGGGACAAATCCCAGGTGGAGTGCGATGACGTCACAACCAAGAAGGCGAGCGAAGTCGGAGATTTCCTTCATCTCCTGCACCCGCGCGGCGCGCGTTTCTTCGGGGACCAGCCCAACGGTCCGTTCCACGGTCGGAATATCTGCATAACTTTCACCGGCAAAGCCACTGAAGACGCACGTCAACCGAATCCCCAGCTGATCCAGGCGATTGCAGAAGGCGGTCGCATGCTCGGGCGTCCGCGTCTCGCGATGCGGCGCATGGAGCTGAATGGTCGGTACCCCCAATTCGTGAGCCACCTCCAACTTCACCCCCAAGCCGGCATCCACACTGGTAAAGACGCCAATCGGCCAAACCGCTGATTCCGCCATGGAAAACTCCCTCGGTGCCTGCAGATAAAAGCTGAATCCCAATAATTCTCTAGTGTAAAACAATCGGCCGCCGATCGAAACAAGGCGATAACTCAAGAAAGAGCTGGAAAAAGAACAAACCGGAGGGGGCTAAACCACCTCCGGTCTGCTTCGATGAATTCCGGTTCACGTAGCCACCGCGGCCACGCGCTGGAGGGCTGCGCAAATCGCCCAAACCACCATTCCACCATCTGGCGATGGTGGCTACCGCAAGCGAGCGACTCGCCTCAGCGTGAAAAAAAGCTCCCAGCTCGTCATCGCTTCCC
>JBJSWM010000873.1:0-4029 GCA_046085865.1 Pirellulaceae bacterium | reverse complement strand
ACAGCTGAGCACCTTCCACGGCGCTGGCGGCTTGGTCGGCCGGTGCGTTCGGCTGCTGTGAGGAGGCTGGAGCCACCATGGTGGCGTCTGCTTGAGGCTGGTAGAGCCCAGTCTGGACGTTCTGGGGTGTTCCCGGAGTTCCGTTGGCTAGCTGCACGGGAGCGGCTGGTGAGCCGCCCGCTGTCTGCCGCAACTGCTCGGCTCGCTCCACCTCCAACCGTACCTTCCAAGGCGAGTTGGGGCTGATCCCGAACTGCGATTCAGGGACCTGGAGGGCTGTAGCTTGATCGATCCACTTACGAGCGGTGGTCAGGTCGCCTTGTGCCAGAGCGAGTTTGGCTTGAGCGGCCATGGCAGCGGCCTGATCGCGAGCTGGATGGTTGGCGCCAGAAGCTGCTGGAAGCCCAGCGGCACCCGTTGCCATCGCATTCATCACGGCGGCTTGATTTTGGAATCCGCGAGCGATTTGGTTTTGATAGCCGCGAATGGCCGCTTCCATCTGCACTTCCGTCACACCGCTCTTGAGGAACTGGTCCTTGAGCGACTGAAGGTCGGAAGCGAGTTCTGGGCGAGCGGTGGCCTGTGCTGCGGCTTGTGCATACCGCTGCAGTGCGACGGTTGTCTTCCCTTCGGCAAGGGAGAATCGAGCCTTCTCGATCGCCTCCTTGGCGTCAGGGATGGTCGGGCCGCTTGGCATCGGCGCACCAGTCGAAGGACCGGACGCCGGCGAAGCATTGGCCAGCGGAGGCGCCGTGAGGCTGCCCGCTGGAGCACTGGGCGCCGCCGATAAATTCGGAGGCGCGAATTGACCGGTGCATTGTGTCGGCGTGTAGGCCGTCATCATGACGGCTCCAGCCACCCATGCTACCGGTGTGGAGGTGGCTGCACTCAGGCAAAGCCACTGCCATTTCCTCAAGGGGTTTGTCTCTCTCAACGCGACTCTCCTTTTTCGCAGTTGCTAGAACCCAGCGACTGTCCGGTCGATGATCAACATGCCTTGGCCGCATTGAGGACCATCGCTCCACCGGCAACGCCC
This sequence comes from Pirellulaceae bacterium, assembly GCA_046085865.1. Taxonomy (GTDB): domain Bacteria; phylum Planctomycetota; class Planctomycetia; order Pirellulales; family Pirellulaceae; genus JBEISR01. The sequence goes on along the minus strand of JBJSWM010000873.1, from coordinate 2,993 downwards.
GAAGCCCGTATCGAAATGCCAGATTCCGCTACTGGTCTTACAATCGTCTTTCCAGGCACTTCTGGATTAATCGGTTTATCCGTTAAACCTTCCCAGAAGCTCAGCGACGCTGTCGATGGGCGTGGGTTGAATGCGGGAATTACTTGGTTTTTCGTGGTGAGTCAAGGCGATTTGGAAAGTTGGAAAATTTTTTTCGACCGCAATCCAGTGACTCCTTGCCGCCGCGCCTTCTCTCTCTCAAGATGACGGCCTGCTGTTCACCCGCCATCGTCCCCTCCCCCAATGACTTGAAGGAGCCGCATTTCATGGGAGCCAAGAAGATTCTGTTTCTGGTCGGGGATTTCGTTGAAGACTACGAGGTGATGGTGCCATGGCAGATGCTGCTGATGCTTGGGCATTCATGCACTTCCGCCTGTCCAGATAAAAAGCCGGGCGACTGGGTTGCCACCGCCATCCATGACTTCGAAGGGCACCAAACCTACTCAGAAAAGCCTGGTCATCGATTTGTGCTCAACGGCGATTTTTCCGAAATCGACGCCGATGGCTTCGACGGGCTGGTGATCCCAGGAGGCCGGGCTCCCGAGTACCTGAGCCTCAATCAGAGGGTGATTGAAATCGTCCAAGCCTTCGATCGCCACAGCAAACCGATCGCGGCGATTTGCCATGGTCCTCAGATCCTGGCGGCTGCCGGGGTGCTCCACGGGAGAAAATGCAGTTGCTATCCGGCGGTTCGAGCGGAGGTCCAGTTGGCTGGTGCAACCTACGTCGATCCCAATGCCAACTTCACATCGGCTCATGTCGACGGAAACCTCGTCACCGCCCCTGCCTGGCCAGCTCACCCGGCCTGGATCCGAGCGTTCGCAGAACGGCTTGGAACGAGGATCGATCTGGACTAGCCAGCAAGCCGTATCGCGCGTCATTGGGTAGTCATCCAGCGGTCATTGTGCCGGCATGATGACGGTGGATTTGGGCCGAGTTCTTTACTTTTTCCTTCGGTACATGTAGTACTCAGCCAGGCTGACCTGCCCGTCCCCATCGGCGTCGACTTTACCGAAATCGCCGTTGGACGCTGACCATTCGTCGACCGACAGGAAGCCGTTTTTGTTCGCGTCCTTCTCAAGAATCTTCTTTTCGCACCAGACGACCCATTTTTCTTCAGCTCCTTCAGGAAGGCCGTCCCGTGGGACCGTGCCGGCTCCAGGGGTACCTCCGCCCTTGCTGCTTCCGGAAGCCGTGGCTGCCGTATTGCTGCTGGAGGATCCGCTGCTGCCGCGAAGGACCCCATTTTTCACTGCTGCTAAGCATTCTTTAGCCGTGATGACGCCATCGCCGTTGGTGTCAAAACGAAGGAATTCTTTCAGGACGTTTTCGTCCCAGCGTGTGGCGAATTCGTTCATGGAAATCTGCCCATCCTGATTGGCATCATCCCGAGTGAACCACTCGGGTAGGCCAGTCGTTCGGCCCGATCCCGAGTTGGCTACACGAAAGCTGGCACGATCTTTCCAGGCAGACTCCGCCGTCGTTTCTTTGGATTCGCCGCCCCCACCGCGCCCGGGATCGCCCCCTTCCCCGCCGCCGCTTGGATTCCAGCCGCCTCCCCATCCCCCTCGAGATCGGCGATCCTCTCCACCTCGGCCCTGATCGCCTCCCTGCTGACCGCTCGATTCGGCCAAACGCCGGCGAGCATAACGGACGGCGAGTTCGGCGGAGGTCAGTTTTTTGTCCTGGTTGCGGTCGTATTGCATTGGGTTGTCGGACCATCTGCCATTTCGCAGCTCTTCCTCATCCAGCAAACTGTCTCGATTGCGGTCGTAGCGACGAATGCGATCTTCCGCTTCGGCCAAATCCTGCGGTTCCACTTTCACCGTTGAGACTTCCGCTTTGGGCCCGAACCCCGGTGGAGGCGTTCTTTCGTCTGCGCTTCCAAATCCCTTGACCAGTTCGACCGCTCCTGGGCCGGTACTGTCGTCCCCTTCGCCGCCCCCCCAGCTACCGCCCCATCCGCCGCCGCCCCAGCCACCACCGCCGCCGCCTCCCATGCGTTCTGCCCGCATCCGCTCGAATTCCTGAGTGATCGTTGACAGAGGGATCGGTTTGCTCAAGTCCAGCCGAGGGTTCCCCTGAGCCATTCGATCGAGCATGAAGCGAGCGGGGCCTTGCATTTCATCGGGGTCTAGCGAGCCGTTGCCGTTGGAATCCAGGCGTGAAAGAAAGCTGCTTGGGTCAAAGCCGCCGCGGAATCCTCCGCGCCCAAAGCCCTCGCCGCCGGGCGCACCACCCATCATCATTCCCGGGCCACCCATCATCATGCCAGGCCCACCCATCATCATGCCAGGAGGACCTCCCATGCCGGGAGGCTGTGCCATGGCACTGCCCGCGGCAGAAGTCATGACAAGGATGGCACCGGCAAGACGCTTCGGCGAAGGCATCGGATGATTCCTTGGTGTACAAATGATCGCTAGGGTTTTTGCTTCTTCCGTCGACTTGCAAGTTCGATCCCCAGGCTCCAGGCTTGGCGATCGCTCAAGTGAACTTACTGAAAAGTGTACCTGCGGACCGTCTTCGGCAAGGTAGTTTTTCCGAAAATGGCCGAAGTCGGCTTCTGGAACCGGCAGACGCCACCGCTTCACGGCCAGCGAGCACATAGGATCCAACCCTGGATAGGACTGGAAGTATCGATCGAATTGTGAGGTCCAGAGAGGGCTGGTGGGCATCAAAGCGATTGATCACGTCTCGACAGTCGACTTTGCAACAAAGGCCTGTCGCCGTAAACTAAATCGGTACGTTTGAGTCGAACAAATCGATTGAACGATTCTCAGCGAATGTACGTAATACCATCGGGAATGTCGGAAGGTCGCTGTGCACCGTCCGGCGATTGAGCAATGGGGCCAACAGATAGGATTTATCGATGCGACGGATGATGACGCTGGCGATTGTTTCGATGTTTGCCGTGGCTGGTTGCACGCCGCCCGAGTCGGTCAAGCCGCCTGCAG
>JBJSWM010000872.1:0-3623 GCA_046085865.1 Pirellulaceae bacterium | reverse complement strand
CCACCGATCGCCGACTCCAAAAGGTGCCACCCACCGATCGCCGACTCCAAAAGGTGCCACCCACCGATTGCGCACCGATTGCGCGATTCCAAAAGGTGCCACCCACCGATTGCGCATGCTTGCGGTAGCCACCATCGCCAGATGGTGGATGAGCTGATTGGACAGCAATGATAAGGAGCCACCCCCCTGGTCGTTTGCTGTCATTCAAAAGGTGCCACCCACCGATTCCAAAAGGTGCCACCCACCGATTGCGCACCGCACCGATTGCGCACCGATTGCGCACTGATGCTAGACCATGCGTACTCCAAACGCAGTGCGAGCGTGCTGCCTGTTGGGAATGGCAGCATCATTTTGCAGCGGACGGACTTGGGACGGATTGCCAACTGCTGGGCCAAAACGGCCATGCAAGGGGTGGTTGAAAAGTTGGGTAACGAAGAGTTACCGATTGAGTACCGCAGGGTGGGGAGCTGGCGGGGCTGCTGGTGCATTCTTAGGGCAGAAAGGAGGAGGCGAAGGCAGTGGCGGACGGAATGCCGACATTGACTTGGAAGCTGTGGATTTCCTACCAGTCGCTTTGGGAAGTCAGTGGCTTTGGAGGAAACCGTTGGATGGACGTTGCCAGGGGACTGCTGTTGCTGCTCGTGCTGGGATCGGCTGGATGCTTGCGGCAGCCGACGATCACTGTGTGGCAACCTGCGCAGGGTGGCCAAGCGATTCATCGGGTGGTTTTGACGTCCCCGGTGGGGCGTGACGAGCTGACGGGGCCGTTGATGGCGGCGATGGAGCGGGAGCAGCCGCCGCGGGATTATCCGCTTCGCATCATGGATTTGGCATCCTTAGCACCGTATCAGCAAGTGCAGCTGGCAAGCTACGATGGTCGCCCGAATGACCTTGCGATCCTCGATGCGGCAAGGCGTGCAGGGCTGGAGGCAGCGATCCACGGGGAGATTGTGTACGAGCGGATGGAGGTACCTGAGGAGCGGCGGTGGTGGCGTCGCAAGGCGCCGGAGCGATTGACGATGATGTGGCGGGTGGTCGATGTCACCACAGGCCAAACGACAGCTCAGCAAGCCATCGCAGTCGATCGCAATCAGGCGGTGCGGTCCTATCCAGACCTAAAGGAGTTATCCAAGATCGATGGCCCGCAAGCCGTCTACATCGCAGCGGCTCGCGATTCCTGGAAGTGGATTGCACCTCATTTGGGGAAAGATCGAGCTCCGTTGGCGCAGGCCGGTTGGCTCCCTGGCCTACCCCAAATGCTTCGCGCCGAAACCATGGCCAAGCAAGGGGATTGGGCGGGGGCTGAGCAGCAGTGGCGCGAGGTGGTGGAGCGTCATCCGTGGCATGGTGCGGCTTGGCACAACCTAGCGATTGCGGGTGTGGCGCGAGCCGACTTTGAGGAGGCTCAACGCTGCCTCGAGAACGCCAACGAGGGATGGTGGTTGGGCATCCCGAAGCGAGACAGTGGCGTGTGGGTGGAACGCAAGCAACGAGACTACCATCGGATTTTCGCGCTGCCGGATCCACCAAGCGGTTGGCGTTTCCCCGAGCCGGAGGTTTATCAGGCCGCCTATGCGATACCTTCCTCTGCGCCCCCGCAGGACATCGACCAGCTACCTTGGTGGACAGCCATCCCATTGGCAAAACCTCCCGGATGGACTTGGAGAGCCTGGTTGACTCAGCCATTGATCCTATGAGCCATCCGTGGTGGTGTGAGAGCGAAGCGGTGGGGGGCTGAGTGATGCGTTGACAGAAAAGTGGACAAAATCTAAGCTGGGATCGGTGATTTTGTTGATTCCTTCGAGAGCCTGAGCGATGGTTTGCCGATTTCCAGCGGGAAAGATTGCGATTTGGATTCCCAGGGGTGGCCTTTGGGGGTGAGGTACTGGCGACCATAGACCACTTCGATGCAACCCCCGCAGCGATCCAGCTGATGGGGGTTTTTTGTTGGTCTTTGGGTGTGGAGTCGCATCCTGTTGTCCCACAGTCCATCCAATCCAATTTTCCAGCGGTGGTAGTAACCGAGTTTCTAGCAATGGATCGACGTTTCCTCCAAGGCAAATCGTTGAGCCTCCGTCCCTTTCAGAATCTGTTGGATTTCTCAAGCGAATTGAAAATGAAAACGATCTCAATCTACGACACCACCTTGCGCGACGGAACTCAGGCGGAAGGAGTCAGTCTTTCGCTGCTCGATAAGATCCATATTGCGCAGCGGTTGGCAGAGATCGGAATCGACTTGATCGAAGGAGGCTTTCCATACTCCAATCCGAAGGATCAGGAGTTCTTTCAGAGGCTGCGAGGAACTCCTCTCCATGGGGCACGCCTGTGCGCTTTCGGCATGACGCGTCGGCGTGGCGTTGTGGCTTCCGAGGATCCTGGCCTGCGGGCGCTGGTTGCCGCAAAGACTCCCTGCATCACCGTGGTAGGGAAATCCTGGGATTACCATGCGACCGATGTTCTAGGGGTCAGCCTCGAAGAGAACCTAGCGATGATTGGAGAGAGTGTCGAGTATCTGGCGCGGCATGCAGAGGTGGTGTACGATGCCGAGCATTTCTTTGACGGTTACCAAGCGAATGCCGAGCATGCGCTGGCGGCGATTCGGGCGGCCGCGGAGGCGGGGGCAACTTGGGTTGTGCTGTGTGACACCAATGGTGGGTCTTTGCCCGAGCGAGTGGCGGAGGTGGTGAAGGCTGCACGAGCTCATCTTGCCGACTTGCCTGTCCGGTTCGGCATCCATTGCCACAACGACGGCGATTTGGCTACCGCGAACTCCTTGGCTGCGATCGATGCTGGTTGTGAGCAGGTGCAGGGAACCATCAATGGGATTGGTGAGCGGTGCGGCAATGCCGATCTGATTGCGGTCGTCGCCAATCTGGCTTTCAAGAAGGCGGGTTATCAGGTGTTGGGAGGCAAATCGCTGGATCATTGGACGGAGCTGTCGCGATTCGTCTACGAGACGGCCAATTTGCAGCTTCGCAACAACCAACCATTTGTCGGACAAAGCGCTTTTGCGCACAAGGGTGGCATGCATGTCCATGCAGTCAACAAAGCCGCTCACACCTACGAACACCTCGATCCAGCGAAGGTGGGCAACGAGCGGCGGATATTGGTCAGTGAGCTATCGGGGCGATCGAATATTTTGGCGGCGACCAAGCAGTTCACGCTGGAGCCGAAGCAGGTGGAGCAGGTGCTGCAGGAGGTCGTCGAGCGGGAGCACGAAGGATACCAGTATGAGGCAGCGGAGGCATCGTTTGACCTACTGGTGCGGCGCACGTTGGGATGGTTTCAGCCGCATTTTGAGACGATCAAGTATCGGATCGTTGCGGGGAATCGAAATGCAACGCTCCACCATGTCTTCGCCGAAGCGATCTTGAAGATCCGAGTCGGTGAGGAAATCAAGTTTGAGGCAGCCGAAGGACATGGCCCAGTCAACGCCATGGATGCGGTGCTCCGGAAGGCTCTTGCAGATCATTATCGGCCTCTGCAGGAGATGCATTTGGTCGATTACAAGGTGCGCGTTGTCGATGGAAAGGAGGGGACGGCCGCGAAGATTCGCGTCAATATCGAATGCGCTGACGCTCAAGGATCGTGGCGTACGATTGGCGTATCGGAAAATATCATCG
>JBJSWM010000871.1:0-1986 GCA_046085865.1 Pirellulaceae bacterium | reverse complement strand
TCTCCCTTCCATGACACCTTGTTGTTCAACCCGCCGGAAGTCGTCCCCTTCAATGCGATTCGATACATCGCCGATTCGGTTGTGATCGTCGGCGGTTCGGGAGGTGGCTCGGGCGAAGGATGGACGAACCCCAACAACCGCTTCGACGTCAACAACGATGGATTTGTCTCGCCCATCGACGCGCTGCTGGTGATCAATTCGCTCAACGCCGGTGGCTCCAGGCCTCTCGGGGGTGAAGGCGAAGCCGGAAAGATCTACTTTGACGTCAATTCGGACGGTGCTATCAGCCCGGTCGATGCACTCCAGGTGATCAACATTTTGAATACCGGAGCGGGTGAAGGCGGGGCTGAAGGTGAAGGGATGCTTGCAGGTCCCTCGGCCGGTGCAACTGGTACTTCGATTCCTTTGACGATCAAGAGCAGTCGCCTGGCGGCTCTGGAATCTGCAGATGCCGTCGTGCAGCAATTGGCTTCGGAAGTGGAACTTGCAGCCTCGGCACCTAGTGGTGGATCGCTGTCGGAATACCTGTCGGCAACCGATGCATCGTTGGCTGAGATTGGTCCTTGGATGGAAGCTCTCGATAGTGGGCTGGAATCAAACAGCTTGAATCGTCGCCGTCGCTGATTTCGGTTGGTCGATCCATAACGAAATAATGGGGGGCCGGGATGCAAGTCTCGGCCCTTCTCTTTTGACATTCTGGCGACTCCTGGACAGACCCCCATTTCGACAAAATCCGTCCTCGAACATCGCAGCGAATCTTGGGGCGAACCGACCCCAGTATGGGGCTTATCCATCGCCCGACTGTAGCGGGCGGGATGGAGTCCTTTGGGCAAGGGCTACGGAGGAAAGCCTTCGAGGCGAGATCGGAATAGATCTCACCATTCCGAAGAGCCGAGTCGGATGATCGATGAAGCTGATGTTTGAATGAAAAATGCACTTGGATGTGGACTCATTGCTCGCGAATACGGAGCAAACGCTGTCGTTCAACCTGGGGGAACTCCGCAGCTTGCAGGTCAATCTTTGGATAAGGTTGGGGGGGGGGATTTTCAGAGGTCGCAAGGGGCTGGTCGGTATTGCAGAGTCTCTTCGCGAGAAGTCTCCGCAATCGATCAGAAATCGGATATTCGTTGTGCAGGCTCACCATATCGCAGGGCACAACCACCAGCAAAATGGTCAGCGGGACGCCGCGTTGGCATCTTATCGAGAAGGGATTTGCTATGGTGATCTGGGATTTGAGAATCAGATGCGGACCGCTGGATTCATCTACCAGAAGTTGGAAGTGGAAGTCCATCGTCTTCAGCTTTTCACCGAGGATCAACCCGATGCGGCCCTTCAGAACCAGTGGGAGTCGGTGCAGGCACTGGGGGAGGAGCTGTTGGTGATCCGGGGGCCGGAGGGGCATCAAGTCCAATTGGCTGTCAATCAATTTCGCGCCGCGATCAGGATGATGGTCGAATTAGGCCGCCACGAAGAGGCTCTGGGATGGGAGAGCCGGTGGAAGGTCGCAAAGCGATTGCCGTAGCGCATGGTTGAAAAGTCTCCGCGCCGAAAGTCCGGGCAAAAGTCGCTGGCATCCCAACAGGTGCCCCAGTTTTTTGCGGGCTGGTTTGGTCCATGGATAGGCGGTTCAACTGATCGTGCATCCAACCTTAACTCTGAGATCTATAGTTTACCCTCCCTCATAGAGGTTCGCTGAGGCGGAACGACGAAGCGGGAAGGACTTCCTTATTGGTCCATTGTGTCTGAATGTTTCGCGATGAATGGAGTTGAAGGAAAAGGCCCTCCCCGCTCGTTCCTCGCGACCCTCCCAAGGGGAGGGTGAGATCTATCGGTCATCTTCCCTCAGGGAGGATCCCTGAGGCGGAACGACGAAGCGGGAAGGACTTCCTTATTGGTCCATGGATCTGAATGTTTCGCGATGAATGGAGTTGAAGGAAAGGGCCCTCCCCGCTCGTTCCTCGCGACCCTCCCAAGGGGAGGGTGAGA
>JBJSWM010000870.1:0-1029 GCA_046085865.1 Pirellulaceae bacterium | reverse complement strand
GTCGAAAGGCTTGGCAACAAGGCGCATGTTCTGACCAGCGCGTCTCTGGAATTGCTCCGAGGGGAACTGGAGCGATGGGCTGAAGAGTCCCGTCAACTTCCTAGCAGCATCGAGCTGTGGTGCGATAAACATGGGGGACGTCAACGATATGCGGCTGCATTGCAGCACCACTTCCCCGACTGCTGGTGGACTCCTTTGAAGGAGCAACCCGACTGCAGCCAGTACCGATCGACCTGGCGAGGCACACCGATCGAGATACGATTTCTGGCCAAAGGAGATTCCCTAGTACCGATCGGCCTAGCCTCGATGATCGCCAAAGCGATTCGGGAACTTGCGATGGCTCGTTGGAACCGCTTCTGGTGTCGGGAGATCCCTGATCTAAAGCCGACGGCTGGATATCCGACAGACGCCAGACGATTTGCTGATCAGATCGGTGCGGTAGCGATGCTGCGTGGTTGGTCGCCTTCGGACTGGTGGCGTCAGGTCTGATGCCACCGATCGTCGCGTGGCAGGTCCATGCGGCAACCAGATCGCTCAGGTGTCGACGCTGGAATTCTCACTCTGGCGAAGATGCCAAGCGATCACGAGTGCTTCGGTCGGCAGGCGAATCGCATCGATTCGGTTCCAGCCGCGTTCGCTGATCTCGATCGACGGTCCAAGAGACAACAGACTCTCCAGAATGGCTTGGTCGAACTTCTGATTTGCCGTCCACCCCTGTTCGTTGTAGACGAATTGAATCGATTCCAGAGCGCGATCGACACACCAAGACGCAGCCTGTTCGATGGAAGGACGATCCACCACGCCCTGAAACGCACCGCTCTGGAGATAGTACTTCCACTGGATCTGCTTTCTGGAAGATTGGAGCGCCGACGGATGATTGGATTCCAACCATCCAGGAGACTTGCGACCGGCCACCCGTTCGCCATCTGCCACTTATCTTTCGGCGCCACGCGGGACACGTCTGGTCCAGCACGAAAAAATTTCCGACGATTCGCCGTGGAACGCTCGATCCACCTCGCTCAATTTGAT